>NZ_RCWD01000018.1:0-112678 GCF_018448965.1 Photorhabdus hainanensis
AGCGTTTCTGGCGGGAAAGTCTGGAGAGGGGGTGTTCTTAACATGGCGGCAAGCTCCGTTGAGTGAACGGAACTTAATTAAAACAAAGTGCCGGATAAAAAACCAGCACTTTGTCAATAATCTGAAAGCCCTTTGGGCTTTAGGTCTGGCTACTGCGACGTCTCCTGAATGAATGGATATCTGCCGGTAAAACAGGCTAAAATGAATGCACTTTATCAATGAGCGCTGAATATGTTAAGAGCGACCAAGATCCGCATCTACCCCACACCCGAACAGGCCGAGTATCTTAACGGTCAGTTCGGGGCGGTCCGTTTTGCGTACAACAAGGCGCTGCACATCAAAAAGCATGCCTACAAACGTCACGGCGTGAATTTAAATCCGCGCAAAGACCTCAAACCGTTACTGGCGGTCGCGAAGCAATCCCGCAAGTATGCCTGGCTCAGGGCATATGATTCTATCGCGTTACAGCAGGCGGTGATCAATCTGCATACTGCATTTGATAATTTCTTCAACCCGAAGTTGCGCGCCCAATTTCCCACGTTCAAACGCAAATGGGGCAAGCAATCCAGCTATCACTGTGTTGGGGTGAAAGTGCTGGAGGGCGCGGTGAAGATCCCGAAATTGTCACCGATAAAGGCCCGCATACACAGAAAAATTGAAGGGAAAGTGAAGAGCATTACGCTCTCTCGCACCGCCACGGGAAAATATTTCGCCGCTATCCTGTGTGACGATGGCAGGGAGGCGCCGGAAAAGCCGGGCGTTATCACCTGCGTGACCGGGTGTGATATGGGTTTGTCCCACTATCTTATCGTGTCGACCGGGAAGAAGGTCAATAACCCCCGTCACCTTATCAACGCCGCCCGTAACCTGCGTCGTAAACAGAAATCACTGTCCCGCAAACAACAGGGCAGTGCTAACCGCGGCAAGGCCCGATTACGTCTGGCGGCCGTCCATGAGCGGGTAGCCCATGCCCGCGCCGATTTTCAACACAAACTCTCTCGGACAATAGTTGACGAAAACCAAGCGATAATTGTTGAGACACTGAAATCGGCCAACATGATGAAGAATCACCACCTTGCCCGCGCTATCGGGGATGCGGGCTGGCATGGCTTCATCAAGAAACTGGAATATAAAGCCGCAGCGGCGGGCGTCCATCTGGTCAAACTGGATCAGTGGTTTGCCAGTTCGAAAACCTGCCATTGCTGCGGTCACAAAATGCCGGAAATGCCGCTGCGTAAGCGGATCTGGCCATGCCCTTGCTGTCGAGTCGAACATGACCGCGATATCAATGCGGCGCTCAACATCCAGCGCAAGGGCATACAGGAATTACAGGCGGCGGGACTCGTCGTTTCTGCCCACGGAGGCCAGCGTAAATCCGTCATAAAGACGGTGGCGGTCGGAGAAGTGGGAAGCCTCGCCGTTTACGGCCGGGAGCAGTCACTATCTCTCTCTGGTCAGACAGTTAGCGAGAGCTGATTGTAACAATCTCAGTAGATGAAATCTTTTCCTGATCGGGAACATGGTAAGAAATCCTTAGTTAATTAAATATAAAGTTAAATTTGGTGATTGATGGGCTATGATTAGCCAAAAATAAAATCTGCTGATTGCTATGAGGGATATCGATGACTTACCAAAAAGCCGGATACATCGCTATTATTAAGCGAGTTTTAGGTTGGATGATTTTTATTCCGGCACTTTTATCGACCATTGTTTCTGTGATCAATCTTGCCTGGTTGCATGGTATTAAAGGTGATGGTATCAATGCTGTTTTGGATGATTTGCTGAAAATGATGGCTGAAATGGTGCGTTTTAATACTCCATTTCTGGATTTCTTCTGGAAAAATTCGCCAACACCTGATCATCTGGCCGACTTTACCGGGTCAACACTTGGTTTCCTGATTATCTATTTTCTTATTTTTTTCGGCCTTGCCATGAATGCATCAGGTCAACGTATGTACAGGCAAGTAAAGTTTGTACGCGAAAATATTGAAGATCAGCTTATTATTGAAAAAGCTAAAGGCAATAATGGACTGACGAGAGAACAGATTGAATTAAAAATTAAACTTCCTCGTCATACACTGTTCAGTCAGATTTATATCTTATATATTTCACCGGTAATTATCGGTGCAATTTTTTATTTTCTATTGAAAATCTTAGGCTGGTAGACTCTCCGGTTGGCTATAGCTGCGGAATAAGGGTTTCGCAGCTTGATTACCTACTGATTAGTTATTTTCAATCAAAATATTATCAATAATATTCTGAACCGCAATAAGATTATCACCACCAAACAGATTACACCGGTTAAGCAAATAATAAAGCTGGTACACGGGTTGTCGTTCGATGAAGTTGGCAGGGAGCGGCCATACGCTCTGATAGCCATCGAAAATTTGCATCGGTAAATCAGGGTATAACGGTAACATAGCGAAATCACATTCACGATCTCCCCAATAACAGGCTGGGTCGAAGGCAACGGTTTGATCATCTAACGAAGCACAATTAGCAGGCCAGAGATCGCCATGTAAAAGAGAGGGTTGTGGTTGATGGTGTTGAAGTTTGTTGCTTATGGCTTGAACGATATTATCAATGTCGCCAAATATCATGTTTTTTTCTGCTGCGATTTGTAATTGCCAACCAACCCGCTTTTCCGCATAAAATTGGTGCCAACGTCGTTGCCAGCCATTGGGTTGTGGTGTCGTTGCCAGCATATTGTCAAAATCAAAGCCGAATTGAGGTTGCTCACTCCATTGATGAAGTTTTGCCAGTTGTTGACCGAAGCAATAGGCACTGTGAGGGTCAAAAGATTTTAAAGGCAGAAATTCAAGCAATAGAAAGCTATGGTCACGGGTGTTGCCGATACCATAAACAGTTGGAACACGGATAGTCTGGCTGCGTGCCAAGAGTTCAAGTTGTTCTGATTCTGCTTTGAAGACAGGGAGCATTTCCCGCAGGTTTGATTTGACAAAAACTTGTCGTTTTCCATGTGTGATTCGCCAAGCTTGGTGGATGTCCCCTCCGGCTAACTCAGTTTTATCGTGAATTTCAGCAACACCGAAATGTTCGTTTAACAAACGATTTATTGCTTGCCACATGGTTCACCTCTCTACGTCGTCAATTACTTTATGAACAATTATAGTCAGAGAAAATATATGATCAGGTAAAAAATATGATTAACAGGGTTATATCTCAAAACAGATATAACCCTTTTTGTTATTGGTTGGGTTCGTTAGAGATTTGTAGAGCAGCTTGATACGTTTTACGTTTAGATTTTGTTCTTACAAGTTTTATCTGATTGTAAGCCAGTGCTAGTGTAAAGAAGATAGCCTGAACAATAACAATGCATGGCCCCGTTGCGCCATCAATGTGGAAACTGATCAGAGTACCCAGGACGCAGGAACTGACCGATGCAATGATAGCGACAATTAACATTCGGTCAAAACTGCGGCATAGCATGAAAGCGATAATGCCTGGTGATATCAACATTGCAATAACTAAAATCATTCCCACTGCTTGCAGGGAAGCGACGATGGTCATGGACAGCAGGCAAAGCAAACCATAATGTAAAAGCTTAACAGGTAATCCCACAACGCGTGCTTGGTTCGGATCGAAGCAGTAAAGCATAAAGTCTTTGCGCTTTAGCAGTACCACCGCCATAGTGATACTGGTAATCCATAATGTTTGGTTCAACTCATCTTTAGTGATCCCTAGTATATTTCCGAACAGAATATGAGTGAGATGTTGGTCGGTATCCATACGGGCAAAAAGAACTAAACCGAAGGCAAACATGCCTGAAAAGACAATTCCCATGACAGTATCTTCTTTTATCCGGCTATGTTCTTTCAGATATCCCGTTGCAACAGCACAAAAAATACCGGAAAGGAATGCGCCAATCGCGAGCGGTATACCGGCGGCGAAAGCCAGCACAATACCTGGCAATACAGCGTGAGAAATGGCGTCTCCCATTAACGACCAGCCTTTAAGAACCAGATAACAAGAAAGCATTGCACATACCGCACCTGTTACAATCGCGGCGAATATCGCTCGTTGCATAAATGGAAACATAAACGGCTCAGTGAGAAACTGTATTAACTCATTCATGGTTGTGTCTCCTGAGCCAATGCTGAGGATTCTTTTTTGGCGCGTATACGTGAAGCGAATAGCCCATGTTTTGGCGCAAAGAAGAATGCCAGTAGGAAAATAACGGTTTGCAGTGTGACAATGACACCACCAGTAGCGCCGTTAAGGAAGAAACTTAGGTAAGCTCCAAATGCACTGGTCAGAGAACCAATAGCGACGGCAATGATCAGCAGATGCTTAAAACGATCGGTTAATAAGTAAGCTGTCGCGCCTGGAGTGACTACCATTGCAATCACCAGAATAGCGCCGACAGTTTGTAAGGCTGCGACAGTACAAGCACTCAACAAAGTAAAAAAAATGATTTTCATCCGCAAGGGAGATAAGCCGATAGAGCGTGCGTGCGTTTCATCAAAAAAGACAACGAGCAAATCTTTCCAGATAAACATGAGTACGATAAATGAAATTGCGATAATGATTTCAACTTGGAGAACATCTTCATCAGCGATGCCAAGGATATTGCCGAAAATAATGGTTTGTACGTTAACGGAAGTAGGATTGAGAGAAACGATTAATAAGCCGGCTGCAAAGAAAGTGGAAAAAATGAACCCAATCACCGCATCTTCGCGTAAACGAGTGATATGACGAACCAAGGTCATAGACAGAGCTGCCAGCATTCCGGTAAAAAAAGCACCACCTGCATAAGGGAGACCCAGTGCGTAAGCACCAGCGACGCCAGGTACAACTGAGTGAGAAAGAGCATCTCCCATCAATGACCAGCCTTTTAGCATCAGGTAGGAGGAAAGGAAAGCACAGACGGCACCGACGATAGCACTAACCCAGATGGCTTTTACCATGTAATTGTAGTGAAAAGGTTGCAGCAAAAGTTCTGTCATGATTGGCGCTTCTCCTTATGCTGACTCTGCCGCGGCGGAACATGGTGATCATGACCATAAAATACGGCTGCGCGTTCATCATCAGTAATAACCGTCAAGGAGCGTGGGTCATCATCGTCATGTAATTCCCGGCCGGATAGATTAATATGGCGAAGCACTCCACCAAAAGTCATCTCTAAATTTTTTTGGGTGAACGTTGTTTCTGTTGGGCCGCTTGCCAGAACAGTCCGGTTGATTAAGATAACATGGTCGCAGAATTCAGGCACGCTACCAAGGTTATGTGTGGAAACCAGAACCAGATGGCCCTCATCACGTAAATCACATAGTAGGTCAATGATGGCATTTTCTGTTTTTACATCAACACCAGTGAAAGGTTCATCCAGCAATAGGACTTTACCTTCCTGAGCTAAAGCTCTTGCAAGAAAAACCCGTTTTTTTTGCCCGCCGGAGAGTTCCCCAATTTGCCGGTTGCGTAGGGCTGTTAAGCCGACACGTTCAAGTGCTTTATCAACAGCTTGGTGATCTTTTTTACTTGGGATTCTCAGGAATCCCATTTTCCCATAGCGGCCCATCATAACAACATCAGAAACCAATACGGGAAAGTTCCAGTCGACTTCTTCTGTTTGAGGGACATATGCAATAATATTTTTCTTCAAAGCATTTTTGACTGGCATATCACTCAGAGTTACTTTTCCCTGAGATGGGCTTACCAGCCCCATGATGGTCTTAAACAGTGTGGATTTACCACTACCGTTAATGCCCACCAACGCACAGATAGTTCCACCGGTGATAGAAAAACTTGCATCATAAATAGCTGTGTGACCGTTGTTATAAGTCACAGTGGCGTCATCGACGACTAGATGAGGACGTTCAAACAGCATATTGCTATTCATTGATTAAATCCTTTTGCGATTGTATCTACAGTTTTGTTCAGTAAATCAATATAAGTTGGTACTGGGCCGTCACTGCCGGAGAGTGAATCTACATAAAGAACGCCACCATAACGGGCATCTGTTTCTTTACTGACTTGTTTGGCTGGTTTATCTGAAATTGTACTTTCGCTAAATACAACTGGGATTTTGTTTGCCCTTACAGTATCAATGACATGACGAACTTGTTGTGGTGAACCCTGTTCTTCCGCATTAATCGGCCATAGATAAACTTCCTTGAATTGGTAATCTTTAGCCAAATAGCTAAAAGCCCCTTCACTGGTGACTAACCAACGTTGATCCTGTGGAATCCGGGAAAGACGTTCTCGCAGTGGAGAATCTAGTTGGGCGATTTTTTCAGCGTAGGCTTTGGCATTCCTATTATAAATTTCTGCATTTTCAGGATCGTATTTCACAAACGCATGGCGGATATTTTCGATATAGACCAAAGCATTTGTGGGTGACATCCAGGCGTGAGGATTAGGGTTCCCGTTGTATGGTCCTTCACGGATAGGTAGTGGTTCAATGCCGTCAGTAATAACAACGGCAGGTACATCTTTAAGGTTTTCAAAGAAGCGTTCAAACCAGCGTTCTAGATTTAGCCCATTCCAAAGGATCAAATCTGCGTGTTGAGATTTTATAATATCTTTGGGGGTAGGTTGGTAATCATGGATTTCGGCGCCAGGTTTAGTAATTGATTCAACAATCGCCGCATCACCTGCTACGTTTTGTGCGATATCTTGAATGATAGTGAAGGTAGTGACGACTTTAAATTGTTTGGCGGCAGCTACCTGATGGCTAAATAAAATTGTGGATAAGAGAATCAACATAATTCCCAGAACAGAAGGGGAAAGTAAAAGCAGAGAAAGTTTTTTCTTCATCAATTCAAACCTTACTTGTTATAAGTATATATATGATAACGATTATCAATATCATCTAAGTAAAGTCAAGATTATAAAATTTGGGAACAGTGATTGTTGTGATAGTTATTCCATATGAATATGAACACGAATACAGTGAAAAGTTAAGTAAAAATATTTTTAGATTGTAAACGAAATTGTATATGCTGCGCTTTAGTAAAATTTGATCCAGAGGATTATAGGGTGAAATTAAGACTGAGCTTTATGGCACTGATCGTGCTGTTAGTCGGTTGCGCTGAGAGAAATGTTCAGCAAACAAATGCGGGTAAACAGTCCGGTCAGCAACGTATGCTTAGTGGCAATACTGCTAACGCAGCTAGAATTTCTTCTTTCCCGCCAACGCCTTTTGACACATTTATTCAACAGGCATCCAATCGGTACGGCGTTGATGAAACGTTAATCAGAGCGATTATTCAAGTTGAATCCGGTTTTCGCCCTGATGCGGTCAGTAAATCGAATGCGATTGGTCTTATGCAGATTAAAGCATCGACAGCAGGGCGGGATGTGTATCGACAGAAGGGGCGTCTTGGTCAGCCGACAACTAGTGAGTTGAAAGATCCTAAAACTAATATCGATCTTGGCACTGCTTATATCAGTATTCTGAAAGAGCGACATCTGGCAGGTATTGATAACCCTGAGACCCTCTACTATGCCACTATTGTTGCCTACGTAAATGGTGCGGGTGCTCTTTTGCGTACTTTTAGTGTGGATCGTCAATTAGCCGTTAATAAAATAAACCGCATGACGCCGGATGAATTTTATCAGTATGTTCAGGATAATCATCCAGCACCTCAGGCTCCACGCTATTTATGGAAGGTAAAAAAGGCTTATCATTCGTTAGTAATGGCAGATTGAGTTGCTGATAAAAATGACGATTCCATTTGCGACAGCCTTGCATTGGACGAAGGTTTTCGGCGGTTTTTGCTACATTTAACTGTGAAGGGCTTGTCTTAATCTGTAGTGGATTCTGGGAAATAAAATGATCCCTCCTTTGGTACTTGTGGAGGAGGGGATTTTAATATATGTGTTCACTAGTGTTTACAAGTTAAACGGTATAAGACTTCATTTCAATTTACATCATGCGATGGTAAATATCATCTGATATCCGATAATTCATATCTTATGTTTCTTATGAACAATACGGTATTACACTAATATTGATCTTAATTGTAAATTATTTTCTTATGAATATAAAGATAGTAAATCTTCATATTAATTTAATAAGATTATTATTATGTAATAATATTAATTTTGTCAATATATTATATTTTAAAGTAATTAAATATACAGGGTATATTTGTGAATGTTTAATGGGTTGTATTCGATGTGGCATTTTACCCGCTCCTTGTTTAAAAAGGTGAGGCGTTATTTTTCAATAAATTATCGAAGTTTTTTCGTGCTAACAATTGAATTAAGTATCAACCAAAATTTCTTATCAAAAAAATAAGGATGAAATAGAACATATATTTACGTTTCATAAATGACCATTTCTAGGTTTTAGGAAAGTTATCATCACAGAATTGCTAATAAATAAGTTATTTATATTCAATTCCAGAGAGAAAACATTGCCTGAGTATTTTAGTTGATGTTTAACATACCCATTTTTATTCCGCCCAGGATAAGTGGGGCAAAAATAAAAAAACGCTTGTGATGATTGCCAAGAATGATAGTTGCCAAATATCTAACAGATTTATTGAGGTAGTAAATGAAAGATAACATTACTAAAAAAGCGGAAAGTATCTTTAAAGCCGAACTTCTTTCTCAGACATCAGAAAATATAACCAATAACGTAAAGAATATACCTTCTCTGTCACGTAGTTGCGTCGTGGTCGGGGGAACGACCCTTGCAATATTCTGTGCTGAACAAATTCAAGCAGCCGGGCATACGATACAAGCAATACTGACTACCGATACCGTTCTGCAAACATGGGCTACCCGGCAAGGGATTATTTGTGTGAACTCTGTCGAGGCATTACAAGAGCAAATTGCACAACACCCTGTGGATTGGCTTTTCTCAATTGTTAATCCGATTATCCTGCCTATGTCGCTGATTGGGCAAATTCGCTGCGGTGCTTTTAACTATCACAATAGCCCCTTGCCACGTTATGCAGGCAGTCATGCAACTTCTTGGGCACTGTTAGCGCGGGAGGCGCATTACGCCATTTCGTGGCATTGTATTGAGGCGGGGGTGGACACTGGTGATATAGCGGTGCAATGGCCGGTATCTATTGAGGAGCACGATAATGCATTTTCATTGAATCTGAAATGTTATCAGGCAGCTCAGGAAGGGTTTATCAAATTGCTTCGGGATCTTGAGCAGGAAAAGTTGGCGACTTATCCGCAGGATCTGACACAACGGAGTTTTTATGCTCAATCTCGTCGTCCAGATGGTGGGGGGTATCTGTGTTGGCAGCAGCCGGGTGAAGCACTTTCAGCTTTAGTACGGGCATTAGATTTTGGCGAAAATTATTTAAATCCACTGGGTTGCCCGAAATTGTTACTGAAATGGGGCACAGTACGAATTTCCTGGCTTCAACGGATGAATCACTATTCTGAAGGGGCGCCCGGTACGTTGATTGCTGTAGAGGAGGATGCCTGGCAGGTAACAACCGGAAGTGAGGATGTTAGGATCGGAGGGTTTGCCACACTTGAAGGTAAATTACTTTCCGCCGGGGAACTTGCCGATATATCAGAACTCAGGCCCGGCAAGCAGTTGCCTCTATTTTCTTCGCAACAGACTGAGAATGTAAAAGATATCCTCCAGGCGCTTGCGCCTAGTGAATCATTCTGGCGTGAGTGTCTTGCCTCTTTTCTGCCGCTTCAATTACCTTTCGAAACTGCCGGGAAGTCGGTAGCACCGGACTGGGCATTAAGTGCCTGGCAATCTCCGTTGTTGGAAAATGGTGAAAAGTTAGAAAATGGTGAAAAAAGACCATTGCAGACACTGTTACAGACATTTGCTATCTATCTTGCACGCTTGACGCATCAAACCGAGTTCCAAATCGGCTGGTGTGTGGATAGGGTAAAAGATGAATCGGATGTGTTGTCTGTTTTGGCGCCAGTGGTGCCAATGACTGTTAAGGTGGAGTTTGATCAACCGTGGTATGCGGTAGCGAATTGGATGGAGGATGAGCTTGTACGGCTGACGCAGCATCGTACATTTTGCCGTGATCTCCTTTCTCGTTCTCCTTCCCTGTGTGTTATCCCGGCATTAACAACAAGTCGCCCGTGGCGAATTGCCGTCTCTTTCATGCCGGATGACAAACCGTGGCAGCAGAATGCATTAGGTGAATTGCTGACACTCCAGATAAATACTCAGGGTGGTTTTCGCTGGATTTACGATATAAACCGTTTGAGTGCGGAAGTGGTTCAGCGGATGAGTGAACATTTACAGGTGTTGGCATTATCGGCAGAAGAACGGAATGACATTCCCATCTGGCAACTTAATTTGTTGCCTGACGCTGAACGCACGCTGCTGCTGGAAACCTGGAACGCGACTGAAACGGTATATCCTAACCGGTTATGTATTCATCGGCTGTTTGAACTACAGGTGGAGAAAGCTCCTGACGCTATAGCGCTGATGTATGAAGAACGCGTTCTCAACTATGCCGAATTAAATGCCCGCGCCAATCGGCTGGCGCATCAACTGATTACGTTGGGAGTCTCACCAGAGCAGCGGGTGGCAATTTGTGTCGCGAGTTCGTCGGCGCGGATAGTGGGTCTGCTGGCAGTACTGAAAGCCGGAGGCGCCTATGTACCGCTAGATCCGGCTTATCCGGGGGAACGTCTGGTTCATATTTTAACCGATTCTGCGCCAGCTATTGTACTGGCAGATGATACTGGACGTGCCGCGTTAGGCGAAAAAGTACTGGCGGCACTGACCGTGTTGGATCCGAATTCATTGCCCAACTACCCGGAGAGCAACCCGCAGGTACCGGCATTAACCCCACGCCATCTGGCGTATGTGATTTATACCTCCGGTTCGACCGGCATACCAAAGGGAGTGATGGTCGAACATCATGGGCTGGTTAATCTGATTCAGGAAAAAATTGTTCAGTTTGATATTCATCCGGGGAGCCGGATGTTGCAGTTTGCCTCATTTGGTTTTGATGCGAGTGTCTGGGAAATCCTGATGGCATTGTGCAGTGGGGCTGCTTTGGCGATCCCGGCCGACATGATTCGTCAGGAACCTCGTTATCTCTGGCATTATCTGGAAGAACAGGCGATAACCCATGCTTGTTTGACCCCAGCCTTGCTCCGGGAGGGGGTCGATCTGCCGGAGATGACAATAAGACCGACGTTGATACTCGGTGGTGAGGCGCCTAGCGCGGCGCTGATTCAGGCACTGAGTCGTCGGGCAACGGTGTTTAATGCGTATGGTCCAACGGAAATCACGGTGTGTGCGGCTACCTGGCGTTGTCCGTCAGACTACACTGAGGGCGTCATTGCGATTGGACGTCCGACAGCTAACACACAGATTTATTTGTTGAATACTGACGGCCAGCCAGTGCCGTTAGGCGCGGTCGGTGAGCTGTATATTGGCGGTGTGGGGGTAGCACGAGGCTATCTCAACCGCCCTGATTTGACAGCGGAACGTTTTCTGGCCGATCCGTTTAGTGGTGAACCCAATGCCCGTCTGTACCGGACCGGGGATTTGGCCCGCTACCTGCCGGATGGCAATCTGGAATTTTTGGGCCGAAATGACCAGCAGGTGAAAATCCGTGGTTTCCGTATTGAACCGGGGGAAATTGAAGCTCGATTGCTGGAACACCCGGCGGTGAACGAAGCACTGGTGCTGGCTCTGGACGATGGTCAGGATAAACGGCTGGCGGCTTATGTGGCGGCAGAAGCAGATGACGGGCTAGTTAACAGCTTGCGTGCCTATCTGAGCGCCATTTTGCCGGATTATATGGTACCAGCAGCCTTTGTACGCTTGGATACCTTTCCGTTGACGCCAAACGGCAAACTGGATCGCCGAGCGTTGCCCGCGCCAGGGGCGGAAGCCTTCGCCCGTCAGGTTTATGCCGCGCCGCAAGGGGAGATAGAAACTCTGTTAGCTGCTGTCTGGAGTGAGTTGTTGGGCATTGAACAGGTCAGTCGGCACGACAGTTTCTTTGCCTTGGGTGGTCATTCGTTGCTGGCGGTACGAATGATTGAACGTCTGCGTAATGTGGGGTTAACACTGGCAGTACGTGATTTATTCCAATCCCCGGTGCTATCTGAATTTGCCCAAACAGTAGGGCAATCACCGGCGCTATTGGTGCTGGCGAATGTTATTACCCCGGCAACCTCGGTACTTACACCCGAAATGTTGCCGTTGATTGATCTAACTCAGACTGAGATTGACCATATTGTGGCCCAGGTACCGGGTGGGGTTGCCAATATTCAGGATATTTATGCCCTGTCACCATTGCAGGACGGTATTTTGTTCCATCATCTGCTGGCGAATAAGGGTGACCCGTATCTATTTGTTAGCCAGATGATCTTTGCTGACCGCGCCCTGTTGGACAGTTATTTAGTGGCAGTGCAACAGGTGGTTAACCGTCACGATATTCTGCGTACCGCCTTTGTTTGGCAAGGATTATCAGCGCCGGTTCAGGTGGTTTGGCGTCAGGCTCAATTATCAGTCACTGAACTGACGCTAGACCCGATTGATGGACCGGTCCGTGATCAGTTAGCTCAACATTTTGACTTACAACATTATCGCCTTGATTTGAACCAAGCACCCTTATTGCACTTTGCGGTAGCGCAGGAAGAGGATGGTCGTTGGAGCGTACTGCAATTGCTGCATCATCTGATTGGCGACCATACGACGCTGGAAGTGATGAATGGTGAAATTCAGGCTTATCTTGCCGGGCAGGAAGGGAACTTACCTGTGCCGATCCCTTTCCGTAATCTAGTGGCTCAGGCCCGATTGGGGATGAGTGAGGCTGAACATACCCGCTTCTTTACTGACATGTTGGATGAGGTGGATCAACCGACGCTGCCATTCGGGTTGACGGAGGTGCATCGGGATGGTTCGCAGGTGACGGAATCGCACCGGATGTTATCCACTAAGTTGAATGACCGCCTGCGCAGCCAGGCCCGGCGTCTGGGCGTCAGTTTGGCGACTTTGTGCCATCTGGCCTGGGCACAGGTGTTGTCACATACCAGCGGACAGACGAAAGTGGTGTTCGGTACCGTATTGTTTGGTCGGATGCAAGCGGGGCAAGGCGCTGACAGCGGTATGGGGCTGTTTATCAATACATTGCCGTTACGACTGGATATAAATGATGCTTCGGTACAGGACAGTGTACATGCTGCGCATACCCGGCTGGCGGAATTGTTGGATCATGAACATGCCTCACTGGCATTGGCTCAGCGTTGCAGTGGAGTACCAGGAGAAACTCCGCTTTTTAGTGCCTTACTGAACTATCGACATAATGATCAACCGACGCTCCCAAATAAAGTAGTACCGGGTATTGAATTCTTGGGCGCACAGGAGCGAACTAACTATCCGTTTGTGCTGTCAGTAGAGGACGGCGGTTCTACGTTGGGATTGACCGCTCAGGTGGTGCGGCCATTTGAATCAGAACGTGTATGCGGTTATATGCAACAGGCGCTGGAAAGTCTGGCCGCGGCGCTTGAACAGTATCCGGAGATGCCGGTACGAGCACTGAATATCTTGCCGACAGCGGAAAAAAAGCTGTTGTTGGAAACCTGGAATACAACTGAAACGTCGTATCCAGATCACGGTTGTATTCACCGACTGTTTGAGCAATGGGCAGAGAAAAGTCCAGATGCCACAGCACTGGTGTATGAAGAACAGATCCTCAGCTATGCTGAACTCAATGCTCGAGCCAACCGTCTGGCGCACCAACTGATAACGTTGGGCGTTACACCGGACCAACGGGTGGCGGTTTGCGTGTCACGTTCACCGGCAATGGTGGTGGGGGTATTAGCGGTGTTGAAAGCCGGCGGCGCCTATGTGCCGCTGGACCCGGTCTATACCAGTGAGCGCCTGGCGCATATCCTGACCGACGCGGCCCCCGCTATTTTGCTGGCGGATAACGTCGGGTGCGATGCGTTGGGAGAGGACGCACTGGAAGGGCTGACGGTACTTGATCCGAATAGCTTGCCTGATCAGCCGGACAGTAACCCGCAAGTGCCGGCATTGACGGCACAGCATCTGGCCTATGTGATTTACACCTCGGGTTCGACCGGTACGCCGAAAGGGGTAATGGTCGAACATCGTCATATCCTGCGCTTGTTTGACGCGACCAAATTCTGGTATCACTTTAACCGGCAAGATATTTGGTGCCTGTTCCATTCCATTGCGTTTGACTTCTCGGTATGGGAATTATGGGGAGCGTTACGCTACGGCGCTAAACTGGTGCTGGTTCCGCACGCGATTGCCCGTTCACCCCAGGAGCTGCATCAATTCGTGTGTCAGCACGGCATCACGGTGTTGAATCAGACCCCCAGTGCCTTCAAAGCCTTTATTGCCAGTTATGTCGCCAATCCGTTACCGGACTGTTTGCGCTATGTCATCTTTGGCGGGGAAGCCCTTGATCCGAGTATTTTGAAGCCGTGGTACGCTCTGCGTGAGGAGACGTTGCCTCAGTTGGTGAATATGTACGGTATCACCGAGACCACGGTTCACGTCACTTACCGGGCGCTGGGCCGTTATGATGCAGAACAGACAACCAGTCCTATTGGTACGCGCATCCCGGACTTAACCCTTTATTTATTGGATAAGTATGGTCAGCCAGTACCGTTAGGCGCTGTAGGTGAGTTATATATTGGCGGGGCCGGCGTGGCACGGGGTTATCTCAATCGTCCTGAGCTGACTGCGGAACGTTTCTTAATAGATCGGTTTAGTCATATTCCAGATGCCCGGATGTACCGCGCCGGGGATTTGGCTCGTTACCTGCCGGATGGCAATCTGGAGTTCCTGGGCCGAAATGACCAACAGGTGAAAATCCGAGGTTTCCGCATTGAGCCGGGGGAAATCGAAGCCCGGCTGATGGAACACCCGGCGGTGAGTGAAGCGGTTGTGCTGGCGTTAGATGATGGTCAGGATAAACGGCTGGTGGCTTATGTGGTGGCCGAAACGGATGAAGCATTGGTTAACCGTCTGCATACTCACTTAAGTACGATTTTACCGGATTATATGGTGCCGGCTGCTTTTGTGCGTCTGGATACCTTCCCGTTGACGCCGAACGGCAAACTGGATCGGCGGGCATTACCGGTGCCGGGGGAAGAAGATTTTGCCCGGCAGATTTACGCTGCGCCGTTAGGAGAGATGGAAACCACATTGGCGACTCTCTGGCGTGAATTACTGGGTGTCGAGCGGATTAGCCGGTATGACAACTTTTTCGCTTTAGGCGGTCATTCGTTGTTGGCAGTGCGGATGATGAACCGGCTAGCGGCGTTGGGGATTGAATTGCCATTGTCCACGCTGTTTAGATTCCCGTCTTTGATGGCCTTTGCTGAGGCGATGCGTACCCGGTTTGATGAGTCAGGCGAGGTATTGCCCGCTATCGTTCCGCTATCCCGTGAGGGTAAATTGCCGTTGTCATTTGCGCAACAGCGTCTGTGGTTCTTGGCCCAGTTTGACGGGGTGAGTGAGACCTATCATATTCCGTTGGCCCTGCGTTTGCGTGGTCGGCTGAATATCGCCGCCTGGCAACAGGCGCTTGATACACTGTTTGCCCGTCATGAAGGGTTGCGCTCTGTCTTCATTGCTGTCGATGGTCAACCGCAGGTGGAGTTGTTGTCGGCGGCATCAGGCTTGCCGATGAGAAAATATGATCTGCGTGACACGCCTGATGTGGAGGCGCAGCTTGCGTCTCTCTCTGCTCAGGAAGTTGAAACACCGTTTGATCTTGCTCGTGGTCCATTAATTCGTGCCAGTCTGATACAACTGGCTGATGATGATCACGTTTTCTTGTTGACCCTGCATCATATTGTTTTCGATGGTTGGTCTGTCAGCGTGTTGATGCGTGAATTAAGCACCCTTTATACCGCGTTTCTGGCGGGGCAGTCAGATCCGCTACCACCGCTGATGATTCAGTATCCTGATTACGCCGCCTGGCAGCATCAATGGTTGTCGGCTGAACGCGTACAGTCCCAGTCTGATTATTGGCGTACGCGACTGATTGATGCGCCGGTTCTATTGGATTTGCCTACTGACCGGCCACGTCCGCCTCAGCAGTCATTTGCCGGGGCCTTATTGCCCGTCAGTCTGGATGCGGAATTAACCCAATCTCTTAAACGCCTGAGTGAGCAACAGGGCGTTACGCTATTTATGACCGTGTTAGCGGCCTGGGCAGTAGTACTGTCACGCCTGTCAGGTCTGGAAGATCTGGTTATCGGTACGCCAAGTGCCGGTCGCGGTCGGCAGGAAGTGGAATCCTTGATTGGTTTCTTTGTGAATACGCTGGCGTTGCGGATAGATTTATCCGGTGGGCTGAATGTGACGGAATTGCTGGCGCAGGTACGGCAAACCGCGTTGGCGGCACAGGAGCATCAGGACCTGCCATTTGAACAGGTGGTGGAAATTGTGCAACCGCCGCGCCGACTGGCGCACACTCCGCTGTTCCAAGTGATATTTGCCTGGCAGAACAACGAGAACACGGAATGGCAACTACCGGGACTGGCGGTTTCACCTGCCGATCAGCTCATCGATATCGCTAAATTTGATCTTGAATTGAGCCTGTCTGAGGCGGACGGCCGAATTGTCGGTTATCTGAACTATGCCACCGCTCTATTTGATCAAGCGACCATTGAGCGGCAGGTGGGCTATCTCCATACCGTATTGCGGGCGATGGCGACTAACCCTCAACAGCCGGTCGGGAAAATCGATATCCTGACCGTGGCGGAACGCAAGTTGTTATTGAAAATTTGGAACGCGACCGAAATGTCGTATCCAGATCACGGTTGTATTCACCGATTGTTTGAACAATGGGTGGAGAGAAATCCGAATGCCACAGCGTTGGTGTATGCAGGACAAGCCCTCAGTTATGTCGAATTAAATGCCCGTGCTAATCGGCTGGCGCATCAACTGATTACGTTAGGAGTGGTACCGGATAAGCGGGTGGCAATCTGTGTCGCGAGTTCGTCGGCGCGGATAGTGGGGCTGCTGGCAGTACTGAAAGCGGGTGGTGCTTATGTACCGCTAGACCCGGCTTATCCGGGGGAACGTCTGGTTCATATTTTAACCGATTCGGCGCCGGCCATTGTGCTGGCGGATGATGCTGGACGTGCCGCGTTAGGCGAAAAAGTACTGGCGGCGTTAACTGTACTGGACCCAAATTCATTGCCCAACTACCCGGAGAGCAACCCGCAGGTACCGGCATTAACCCCACGCCATCTGGCGTATGTGATTTATACCTCCGGTTCGACCGGCATACCAAAGGGAGTGATGGTCGAACATCGTGGGTTGGTTAACCTGATTCAGGAAAAAATTGTTCAGTTTGATATTCATCCGGGGAGCCGAATGTTGCAGTTTGCCTCATTTGGCTTTGATGCCAGTGTCTGGGAAACCCTGATGGCATTGTGCAGTGGGGCCGCTTTGACTATCCCTGCTGACATGGTTCGCCAGGAGCCTCGCTATCTCTGGCATTATCTGGAAGAACAGGCGATAACCCATGCTTGCCTGACTCCTGCTTTGCTCCGGGAAGGGAGTGATGTGCCGGAGATGACAATAAGACCGACGTTGATACTCGGTGGTGAGGCGCCGAGTGCAACACTGCTTCAGGCGTTGAGTCGTCGGGCAACGGTGTTTAATGCCTATGGACCAACAGAAATCACGGTGTGTGCGGCTACCTGGCGTTGTCCGTCGGACTACACTGAGGGCGTCATTGCTATTGGGCGTCCGACAGCTAACACACGAATTTATTTGCTAAATACTAACGGCCAGCCGGTGCCGTTAGGCGCGGTTGGAGAGATGTATATTGGCGGTGTGGGGGTAGCACGAGGTTATCTCAACCGCCCTGATTTGACGACAGAACGTTTTCTGGCCGATCCGTTTAGTGGTGAGCCAGATGCCCGCCTGTATCGCACTGGGGATTTGGCCCGCTATCGGCCGGATGGCAATCTGGAATTCCTGGGCCGTAATGACCAGCAGGTGAAAATCCGCGGTTTCCGTATTGAACCGGAGGAAATCGAAGCCCGATTGCTGGAGCACCCGGCGGTAAGTGAAGCGCTAGTGCTGGCTTTGGGTGACGATCAGGATAAACGGTTGGTGGCTTATGTGGCGGCAGAAACAGATAACCGGTTGGTTAACAGCTTACGTGCCTATCTGAGCGCCATTTTGCCGGATTATATGGTACCGGCGGCCTTTGTACGCTTGGATACCTTGCCGTTGACGCCAAATGGCAAACTGGATCGCCGAGCGTTGCCAGCGCCGGGGGAGGAAGCCTTTGCCCGTCAGGTTTATGCCGCGCCGCAAGGAGAGACAGAAACCTTATTGGCCGCTGTCTGGAGCGAGTTGTTGGGTATTGAACAGATCAGTCGGCATGACAGCTTCTTTGCTCTGGGCGGTCATTCGTTGCTGGCGGTACGGATGGTTGAACGTCTGCGTAATGCCGGGTTAACCCTGGCGGTCCGTGATTTATTCCAATCCCCCGTGTTATCTGAATTTGCCCAAACAGTAGGGCAATCACAGACGGTGATAGTGCCGGCAAATGTCATTACCCCGGAGATCAAAGTATTTACACCCGAAATGTTGCCGTTGATTGATCTAACTCAGCTTGAAATTGACCATATCATTGAACAAGTACCGGGTGGGGTTGCCAATATTCAGGATATCTATGCCCTGTCACCGTTGCAGGACGGCATCCTGTTTCACCATTTGTTGGTGAATAAAGGAGATCCGTATCTATTGATCAGCCAAATGATCTTTGCTGATCGTTCTTTGTTGGATCGTTATCTGGCGGCAGTGCAACAGGTGATTAATCGTCACGATGTTCTACGTACCGCCTTTGTTTGGCAAGGGTTATCGGTTCCGGCTCAGGTGGTATGGCGTCAGGCTCAATTGTCAGTCATTGAACTGACATTGAACCCGGTTGATGGGCCGGTCCGTGACCAGTTGGCACAACATTTTGACCCGCGTCATCATCGTCTCGACCTGAACCAAGCACCTTTGTTGCGCTTCGCGGTAGCGCAGGAGGAGGATGGCCGCTGGTGCGTACTGCAATTGCTGCATCATCTGATTGGCGACCATACGACGCTGGAAGTGATGAACCGTGAGGTTCAGGCTTATCTTGCCGGACAGGAAGAGAGCTTGCCCGCGCCGGTTCCTTTCCGTAATTTGGTGGCTCAGGCCCGGTTGGGGGTGAGCCAGGCTGAACATACCCGCTTCTTTGCTGACATGTTGGTTGAAGTGGACGAGCCAACGCTGCCGTTCGAGTTGACGGAAGTGCATCGGGATGGTTCGCAAGTGACGGAATCGCACCGGATGTTACCCATTACGTTAAGTGATCGTCTACGCAGTCAGGCCCGGTGTCTGGGCGTCAGTTTGGCTGCGTTATGCCATCTAGCTTGGGCGCAGGTGTTGTCACGTACCAGCGGACAGACGAAAGTGGTGTTCGGCACCGTGCTGTTTGGGCGGATGCAGGCAGGGCAAGGGGCTGACAGCGGCATGGGGCTGTTTATCAATACCTTGCCGTTGCGGCTGGATATGGATGATACCCCGGTGCAGGAGAGTGTGCGGTTAGCCCATACCCGGTTAGCTGGGTTGCTGGCGCATGAGCATGCGTCATTGGCGCTGGCTCAACGTTGCAGTGGGGTATCGGGGGAAGTTCCTCTCTTTAGCGCGTTACTGAACTACCGGCATAGTGCGCAGCCAATTACCACAGACGCAATCATCAGTGGTATTGAAGTCCTTAGCGAGCAAGAGCGCACGAACTATCCGTTTGTCTTGTCGGTGGAGGATTTTGGTCACGCACTGGGATTGACGGCGCAAATCGTTCAACCGATTGATCCAGAGCGGATATGTGGTTATATGCAACAGGCGCTGGAAAGTCTGGCGGAGGCGCTTGAGCGGCAGCCGGAGGCTCCAGTACGGTTGTTGAATATCTTGCCGGCAGCAGAAAAAAGGCTGTTGCTGGAGACGTGGAATGCGACCCAGGCGCCATATCCTGACCAGTGTTGTATTCACCGGCTGTTTGAACAACAGGCAGAAAACACCCCGGATGCGATAGCGCTGGTGTATGGAGAACACATTCTCAACTATGCCGAATTAAATGCTCGCGCCAACCGGGTGGCTCACTGGTTAATTGGGCAGGGGGTCCAGCCCGATAACCGGGTCGCTGTGCAGTTAGAACGCTCTATTGAACTGGTGGTGGCTCAGTTGGCTATCCTCAAGGCCGGGGCCGTTTATGTGCCGATCGATCCCCGAGTGCCGGATGAGCGAAAACACTGGCTGATAACCGACTGTTCAGCCAAATTATTGCTTACCGATATCCCGGTTGACCTGGCCGATGAGAGCGGCGCTATCAGGACGGAGGATTACCGCAATCCTGACTTACCCCGCTCCAGTACTGAGCCGGCTTATATTATGTATACCTCCGGCTCGACTGGTACACCCAAAGGGGTAATGGTACCGCATCGGGCGGTAGTTAGACTGGTCATCAATAACGGGTACGCCGAAATTGGGCCGGATGATCGGGTGGCGTTTGAAGCTAATCCAGCTTTCGATGCCAGCACCTTTGAGGTTTGGTCGCCGTTGCTCAATGGCGGTACGCTGGTGGTGATTGATCATGCGACTTTGTTGACGTCTAAAGAGTTTGCTCAGGCATTACAGACTTACCGCATTACCGTACTGTGGCTGAGTGTCGGGCTGTTTAACCAGCTGGCGGCAGAGTTGTCCCCGGCTCTCCCGCAGCTCAAAATCCTGATGGTCGGCGGCGATGTGTTGGAGCCACATGTGATTAAGCAGGTTCTGCGTAATAACCCACCTCAACAATTATTGAATGCTTATGGACCAAGTGAAGGGACCACCTTTACCAGCACCTACCGTATTACCGTGTTACCGTCGGAAGTGGTGAGAATCCCTATTGGTCGACCGATAGCCAATACGCGAATTTATCTGTTGGATACAAGTGGTCAACCAGTACCGTTGGGTGCGGAAGGGGAAATTTATATCGGTGGAGATGGGGTTGCCTGTGGCTATCTTAATCGTCCTGAACTGACCGCAGAGCGCTTCCTGGCTGATCCGTTTAGTGATAAACCCGATGCCAGCCTGTACCGCACCGGGGATTTGGCCCGTTACCTGCCGGACGGCAATCTGGAATTCCTGGGCCGTAATGACCAGCAGGTGAAAATTCGTGGTTTCCGCATTGAACCGGGGGAAATTGAAGCCCGGCTGATGGAACATCCGGTGGTGAGTGAAGCCGTTGTTCTGGTGTTGGGCGATGGTCAGGACAAACGGTTGGTGGCTTATGTGGCGGCAGAAGCGAATGAAGAGTTGGTCAATCGTCTGCGTACTCACTTAAGTGCGGTGTTACCGGATTATATGGTGCCGGCCGCTTTTGTCCGCCTGGATGCTTTCCCGCTGACGCCGAATGGCAAGCTGGATCGTCGGGCGCTACCGGTACCGGGGGAAGAAGATTTTGCCCGGCAAATTTACGCCGAGCCGTCAGGGGAGATGGAAACCACACTGGCCGCTATCTGGCGTGAATTACTGGGTGTTGAGCGGATTAGCCGGTATGACAACTTTTTCGCACTGGGCGGCCATTCGCTGTTGGCGGTGCGAATGATAAACCGGCTAGCGGCGTTAGGGATTGAATTACCGCTGTCCACGCTGTTTAGATTCCCGTCGTTGATGGCCTTTGCTGAGGCGATGCGTGCCCGGTTTGATGCATCAGGCGAGGCATTGCCTGCTATCATTCCGCTGTCCCGTGAAGGCCAATTGCCGTTGTCATTTGCGCAACAGCGTCTGTGGTTCTTGGCGCAGTTTGAGGGGGTGAGTGAGACTTATCATATTCCGCTAGCTTTGCGTTTGCAGGGTCGCCTGGATATCGCCGCTTGGCAACGGGCGCTTGATACGCTGTTTGCCCGTCACGAAGCGTTGCGTTCTGTTTTTGTTGCTGTTGACGGCCAGCCGCAGGTGGAATTGTTGTCGGCGGCATTGTGCTTGCCGATGAAGCAATATGATCTGCGTAACACACCTGATGTGGAGGCGCAGCTTGCGTCTTTCTCTGTTCAGGAAATTGGTACGCCGTTTGATCTTGCTCGTGGCCCGTTAATTCGTTCCGCTCTGGTACAACTGGCTAATGATGAACACGTTTTCCTGCTGACTCAGCATCATATTATTTTCGATGGCTGGTCTGTCAGCGTATTGATGCGTGAATTGAACACCCTTTACACCGCTTTTCTTACCGGGCAACCGGACCCATTGTCTCCGTTGACGATTCAGTATCCTGATTACGCTGCTTGGCAGCGTCAATGGCTATCGGCTGAACGTATACAGTCCCAATCTGATTATTGGCGTGCGAGACTGATCGATGCACCGATTCTCTTGGATTTGCCTACTGATCGGCCACGTCCGCCTCAGCAGTCATTTGCCGGAAATATCTTGCCCGTCAGTCTGGATGCGGAGTTAACTCAATCCCTTAAACGTTTGAGTGAGCAGCAGGGCGTCACGTTATTTATGACCCTGTTAGCGGCTTGGGCGACGGTTCTGTCGCGTCTATCAGGCCAGGAAGATCTGGTTATCGGTACGCCGAGTGCCGGTCGTAGTCGGCAGGAAGTGGAATCTCTGATTGGTTTCTTTGTGAATACTCTGGCGTTGCGTATGGATTTATCCGGTGCGCTGAATGTGGCGGAATTGCTGGCGCGGGTGAGACAAACCGCGCTGGCGGCACAGGAATATCAGGACCTGCCTTTTGAGCAGGTGGTGGAAATCGTGCAACCGCCACGTCGACTGGCGCATACCCCGCTGTTTCAGGTGATGTTTGCCTGGCAGAATAATGAGAACACGGAATGGCGGCTGCCGGGATTGACGGTTTCACCTGTCGAGCAACTCATCGATATCGCTAAATTTGATCTTGAATTGAGCCTGTCTGAGGTGGACGGCCAAATTGTCGGTTATCTGAATTATGCCGCCGCGCTATTTGATCAAGCGACTATTGAGCGGCAGGTGGGCTATCTCCATACCGTACTGCGGGCGATGGCGGCTAACCCTCAACAGCCGGTCGGGAAAATCGATATCCTGACCGTGGCGGAACGCAAACTGTTATTGGAAACTTGGAACACGACCGAAATGTCGTATCCAGATCACAGTTGTATTCACCGACTGTTTGAGCAATGGGCAGAGAAAAATCCGGATGCCACGGCGCTAGTCTATGAGCGGCACATCCTCAGTTATACTGAATTAAATGCGCGTGCTAATCGGCTGGCGCATCAACTGATTACGTTGGGTGTAATGCCGGATCAGCGAGTGGCGATTTGTGTGGCACGTTCGCCAGCAATGATAATCGGGTTGTTAGCGGTGCTGAAAGCCGGGGGCGCCTATGTGCCACTGGATCCGACTTATTCTGGCGAGCGTCTGGGGCATATTCTGGCTGATGCCGAGCCGGCTATTTTGTTGGCGGATAATACCGGACGTGCTGCGTTGGGTGAGAAAGCGCTTGCAGACCTGATTATGCTCGATCCGAATATTCAGTTTGACCAGGCGGACAGTAATCCGCAGATACCTGAATTGACTGAACGACATTTGGCCTATGTGGTTTACACCTCAGGTTCGACCGGCACGCCGAAAGGGGTGATGGTCGAACATCGCGGGGTAGTTAACTTGGCTCTGGCTCAAATTACCCGATTTAGCGTTAATGAAACCAGTCGGATATTGCAATTTGCTTCATCGGGTTTTGATGCCAGTGTTTCGGAAATCATGACCGCGTTAAGTGGCGGGGCCTGTCTGGTTATTCCTACCGATATCATCCGTCATGATCCGCGTCGTCTTTGGTCTTATCTCGAAAAACAAGCAGTAACGCACGTTTTCCTGCCACCGGCTCTGTTCCGGGAAGAGAGCGATTTACCGGTAATAACGATAAAGCCTACGTTAATATTTGCAGGAGAAGCGCCAGGTTCAACCCTGTTCCGGACGTTGTGTGATCGGGCAAATTTATTCAATGATTATGGCCCGACGGAAATTACGGTTTGCGCCACCTCTTGGTCTTGCCCATCAGACTATACGGATGCATGGGTTCCTATTGGACGCCCAACAACCAACACACGGGTTTATCTGCTGGATGCTTATGGTCAGCCGGTACCGTTGGGGGCAGTGGGGGAATTGTATATCGGTGGCGTGGGTGTTGCTCGTGGTTATCTCAATCGTCCTGAGTTGACCGCTGAACGTTTCCTAACAGATCCGTTTAGTAATGAACCTGATGCCCGCCAGTATCGCACCGGGGATTTAGCCCGTTACCTGCCGGACGGCAATCTGGTATTCGTTGGCCGTAACGATCAGCAGGTTAAAATCAGGGGGTTCCGTATTGAGCCGGAAGAAATTGAAACGCGGCTGACGGAGCATCCTGCGGTAAGTGGCGCGTTGGTGCTGGCGTTAAGTGACGGGCAGGACAAGCGGCTGGTGGCTTATGTGGTGGCAGAGCCCGATGACGGATTGACGGCGAGCCTGCGTGAATATCTGAGCGCCATTTTGCCTGATTATATGGTGCCGGCCGCTTTTGTACGCCTGAATGCCTTCCCTCTGACCCCAAGCGGTAAGCTGGATCGCCGAGCACTGCCAGCGCCGGGGGCGGATGCCTTTGCTCGTCAGGTTTATGCAGCGCCGGAAGGGGAAACAGAAACCTTATTGGCCGCTATCTGGGGCGAGTTGTTGGGTATCGAACAGATCAGTCGGCATGACAGTTTCTTTGCCTTGGGCGGCCATTCTCTGCTTGCGGTGCGAATGATTGAACGTCTGCGTAACGCGGGATTAACGCTGGCGGTGTATGATCTGTTCCAATCTCCGGTGTTGTCCGCATTTGCCCAAACAGTAGGGCAGTCACAAGCGGTGGTGGTGCCGGAGAATGTCATCACACCGGCCACCACGGCACTCACACCTGAAATGTTGCCGTTGGTTGAGCTGACCCAAACTGAGATTGACCATATCATTGCACAAGTACCATGTGGGATGACTAATATTCAGGATATCTATGCTTTGTCACCGTTGCAGGACGGGATTCTGTTCCACCACTTATTAAGTAATGAAGGCGATCCATATCTATTGGTCAGCCAGATGGTCTTTGCTGATCGTTCATTGTTGGATCGTTATCTGGCGGCAGTGCAACAGGTGGTTAATCGCCACGATACTCTACGTACTGCTTTTATCTGGCAAGGATTATCTGCGCCGGTTCAGGTAGTCTGGCGTCAGGCGCCGTTATCAGTTGTGGAACTGATATTAGATCCTGCTGACGGGCCGGTTTATGAGCAATTGGCTCAACGTTTTGATCCGCGTCAGCATCGTCTCGATCTGGGCCAGGCGCCACTGTTACGTTTTGTTATTGCACAGGAAACGGATGGTCGCTGGATTGCGCTGCAATTACAGCATCATCTGATTGGCGATCATACCGCATTGGAAGTGATGAGCCGCGAAGTTCAGGCGTACCTTGCCGGGCAGGAAGAGAGCTTACCGGCACCGGTCCCTTTCCGCAATCTGGTGGCTCAGGTTCGTCTTGGGGTGAATCAGGCAGAGCATACCCGTTTCTTTACTGACATGTTGGCAAATGTGGATGAACCGACGTTGCCGTTCGGATTGACGGAAGTACATCGGGATGGTTCTCAGATGACCCAATCGTACCGAATGTTGCCCGCGATACTGAACAACCGCTTGCGTAGTCAGGCTCGGCGTTTGGGGGTCAGTCTGGCGGCGCTGTGCCATCTGGCTTGGGCGCAGGTATTGTCGCGTACCAGCGGACAGGAGAAAGTGGTATTCGGCACCGTATTGTTTGGGCGGATGCAGACAGGGCAAGGAGCTGACAGCGGTATGGGGCTATTTATCAATACCTTGCCGTTACGGCTGGATATGAATAATACCCCAGTACGGGGGAGTGTACAGGCGGCACATGCCCGGTTAGCCGAATTACTGGAGCATGAACACGCTTCACTGGCGCTGGCTCAACGTTGCAGTGGGGTACAAGGTGAAGTTCCACTCTTTAGTGCTTTGTTGAACTACCGGCACAGTGCGTTATCCGCGACTTCGAATGAAATCATGAATGGCGTTGAATTTCTTGGCGCGCAGGAACGTACCAACTATCCGCTGACTCTATCGGTGGAGGATTTTGGTAATGCGCTGGGGCTAACAGCGCAAATTGTTCAGCCATTTGATCCGGAACGGGTGTGCGGTTATATGCAACAAGCGCTGGAAAGTTTGGCAGAAATACTTGAGCTGGCCCCGGAAACGCCGGTACGGACATTGGAAATTTTGCCCGAGTCTGAACGCGCATTGTTATTAAAAACCTGGAATGCGACTGAAACTGCCTATTCTGATCCGTTGTATATCCATCAATTATTTGAACAACAAGTGGAGAAAAAATCGGATGCCACGGCACTGGTGTATGAAGAACAAAGGTACAGCTATGCGGAATTGAATACTCGCGCTAACCGCCTGGCCCATCAATTGATTGCGCTGGGTATTGCGCCAGACCAACGAGTGGCGATTTGTGTTACACGTTCACCGACGATGGTCATGGGCTTGTTGGCTGTATTGAAAGCGGGGGGAGCCTATGTTCCATTGGACCCGGCCTATCCGAGGGAACGTTTGGCACATATTTTGACTGATGCAGCACCGGCTATTGTGCTGGCGGATAATGCCGGATGTATCGCACTGGGTGAGAAAGCGCTTGCAGGACTCACTGTACTGGATCCGAATACTTTGCCGGATAAGCCGGATAGTAACCCGCAAGTGACCGCACTGACTGCGCAGCATCTGGCGTATGTGATTTACACCTCGGGTTCAACTGGCACACCAAAAGGTGTGATGGTTGAGCATCGTGGGCTAATCAATCTTATCCGGGATAAAATCACTCAGTTTGGCATTCACTCGGATAGCCGGATGTTGCAGTTTGCCTCGTTGAGTTTTGATGCCAGTGTTTGGGAAATCATGATGGCGTTGGGAAGTGGGGCCTGTCTGGTTATTGCTGTCGATATCGTCCGTCAGGACCCGCTTCGCCTCTGGCATTATCTGGAACAACAGGCAGTGACCCATGCCTGTTTGACCCCGGCTTTGCTTCGGGATGGGGGAGATTTACCTGCGCTGACGATAACACCGACAGTGATATTAGGCGGTGAAGCACCTAGTGCTGCACTATTTCAGACACTTTGTCGTCGGGCGACGGTGTTTAATGCCTATGGCCCGACAGAAATCACAGTGTGTGCGACGAGCTGGCGTTGTCCGCCAGACTACACGGATACGTTAGTGCCTATCGGCTATCCGACGGCGAACACCCAGATTTATTTGTTGGACACCTACCGCCAGCTTGTGCCATTGGGGGTTGTGGGTGAGTTGTATGTCAGTGGTGCGGGGGTGGCGCGTGGCTACCTTAATCGTCCTGAACTGACGACTGAACGCTTCTTAGATGACCCGTTTAGTGAGATGCCGGATGCGCGGATGTATCGGACCGGGGATTTGGCCCGTTATCTGCCAGATGGCAATTTAGTATTTGTTGGTCGTAATGACCAGCAGATTAAAATTCGGGGCTTCCGGATTGAACCGGGTGAAATTGAGACCCGATTAATAGAGTACCCGGCGGTACGTGAAGCGGTGGTATTAGCGCTGGGTCAGGGGCACGATAAGCGTTTGGTAGCCTGGGTGGCGGCAGAAGAAAACGATGAGTTGGCGAATAGCCTGCGTACTCATCTGAGCACAGTTTTGCCGGATTATATGATGCCGGCGGCTTTTGTCCGTTTGGATACACTGCCGTTGACGCCAAATGGAAAACTGGACCGTCTA
Source organism: Photorhabdus hainanensis (assembly GCF_018448965.1). Lineage (NCBI taxonomy): Bacteria > Pseudomonadati > Pseudomonadota > Gammaproteobacteria > Enterobacterales > Morganellaceae > Photorhabdus > Photorhabdus hainanensis. Next base: position 27,755 of record NZ_RCWD01000018.1, read on the forward strand.
GCGTTGCCGGCACCGGACGAAGAAGCATTTTCCCGTCAGATTTACGAAGCACCACAAGGCGAAACAGAGATAGCGCTGGCGGCTATCTGGTGTGAATTATTGGGGATTGAACAGGTGGGGCGGTATGACAGCTTCTTTGCCCTAGGAGGCCATTCGTTGTTGGCGGTGCGAATGATGAACCGAATAGCGGCTTTAGGCATTGAATTGCCGCTGACCACGTTGTTTAAATCACCGACATTGGCAGCCTTTGCTGAGGTAATGGGGATTCAGCTTGGTGAACAGAACAATAGCGTGTCTGCTATGGTACCGATATCCCGCGAGGGCGGCGCATTACCTTTGTCATTTGCTCAACAGCGTCTATGGTTCCTGGCGCAATTTGAGGGGGTTAGCGAGACCTATCATGTCCCAATGGCCCTGCGTTTACATGGTCAGTTGGATATCGTCGCCTGGCAGCAGGCGCTGAATCGCTTGTTTGCCCGTCACGAGGCTTTGCGTTCCATCTTTATCTCGGTGGATGGTCAGCCTAAAGTCGAATTGTTGCCGGCTGAATTGGGTTTGCCGATGAGCAAACACGATTTGCGCAAAGTGTCTGATGCAGATAAACAGTTTGAGCGTTTATGTGTACAGGAAGCGGAGGCGCCGTTTGATCTTGCTGGTGGTCCGTTAATCCGAGCGGGTCTGATACAACGGGCTGACGATGATTACGTCTTTTTGCTGACTCAGCATCATATTGTGTCAGACGGCTGGTCGGCTGGCGTATTGATGCGCGAATTAAGCGCCCTCTATACCGCTTTTTCAATGGGGCTGCCAGATCCGTTGCCGCCACTGGCAATTCAGTATCCTGATTATGCCGCCTGGCAGCGTCAGTGGCTGTCGGCGGAGCGGTTACAAATCCAATCTGACTATTGGAGAATGAGTCTGGCAGACGCGCCTGTTCTACTGGATTTGCCTACTGATCGATCACGTCCATCTCAGCAGTCGTTTGCCGGGGCTTTATTACCCGTTAATCTGGATGCGGAATTAACCCAATCTCTTAAACGTTTGAGTGAGCAACAGGGCGTCACGTTATTTATGACGTTGCTGGCTGCTTGGGCAACAGTCTTATCACGCCTATCAGGTCAGGAAGATCTGGTTATCGGTACGCCAAGTGCCGGTCGTAGTCGGCAGGAAGTGGAATCCCTGATCGGCTTTTTTGTGAATACATTGGCGTTGCGTATGGACTTATCCGGCGTCCCCAATGTGGCAGAATTGCTGGAGCGTGTGAGACAAACTGCGCTGGCGGCACAGGAGCATCAGGATCTACCGTTTGAACAGGTAGTGGAAATCGTACAACCACCACGTCACCTGGCGCATACTCCGCTGTTCCAAGTGATGTTTGCCTGGCAAAACAATGAAGGCATGGAATGGCGGATGCCGGGACTGACGGTTTCACCGGCCGATCAATACATTGATATTGTTAAATTTGATCTTGAGTTGAGCCTGTCTGAGGTGGATGGTCGAATTGTCGGTTATCTGAATTATTCCACTGCGCTATTTGATCAACTTACCATTGAGCGGCAGATGGGCTATCTCCATACCGTACTACGAGAGATGGCGACTAACCCTCAACAGCCAGTTGGGAAAATCGATATCCTGACCGTGGTGGAGCGCAAGCTGTTACTGGAAACTTGGAATGCAACCCAGACGCGATATCCTGACCAGACATGCATTCATCGGTTGTTTGAACAGCAGGCGGAGAAAATCCCTGATGCGGTAGCGCTGGTGTATGAAGAGCACATTCTCAGTTATACCGAATTAAATGCTCGTGCCAACCGACTGGCCCGCCAGTTAATTAAGCGAGGGGTACAGTTGGATGATCGGATTGTGGTGTTGTTAGAACGATCTATTGAGCTGGTCGTGGCTCAATTGGCAATTCTCAAAGCCGGGGCCGTGTATGTGCCAATCGATCCCCGTGTGCCAGATGAGCGGAAAAACTGGCTGATAAGCGATTGTTCAGCCAAATTATTGCTCACTGATATCCCGATTGATCTGGCTATTCCCACGTATTGCCTTGCTGATGAGATGGGTACTATCAGGGAGGGGGATTACCGTAATCTTGACTTGCCTAGGTCCAGTATCGAGTTGGCTTATATTATGTACACTTCCGGCTCGACCGGCACGCCAAAAGGGGTAATGGTACCGCATCGTGCTGTGGCTCGACTGGTCATCAATAACGGGTACGCGGAAATCGGGCCGGATGATCGGGTGGCGTTTGAGGCCAACCCAGCTTTCGATGCCAGTACCTTTGAAGTCTGGGCGCCATTGCTCAATGGCGGTACGCTGGTGGTGATTGATCGCACCACGTTACTGACGCCTAAAGAATTCGTTCAGGCATTACAGACTTATCGCATTACGGCGCTGTGGTTGAGTGTCGGGTTGTTTAACCGGCTGGCCGCGGAGTTGTCTCCGGTGTTGCCGCAAATCAAAATTCTCATTGTTGGCGGTGATGTCCTTGATCCCCATGTGATGGCGCAGGTTCTGCGTGATAGCCCGCCGCAACAGTTATTGAATGGTTATGGGCCAAGTGAAGGGACGACCTTTACCACCACCTACCTTATTGCAGAATTATCGCCAGAAATAACTCGAATCCCTATTGGTCGACCGATAGCCAATACGCGAGTTTATCTGTTGGATGCCTATGGTCAGCTAGTGCCGCAGGGGGTAATTGGTGAGATTTATATTGGTGGAGATGGGATTGCTTGTGGTTATCTCAATCGCCCTGAACTAACTGCGGAGCGTTTTCTGCCAGATCCGTTTAGTGATAAGCCGGATGCCCGCCTGTATCGGAGCGGGGATTTGGCCCGTTACCTGCCAGACGGCAATTTGGAGTTCTTGGGTCGTAATGACCAGCAGGTGAAAATCCGCGGTTTCCGGATTGAACTAGGGGAAATCGAAGCCCGATTGCTGGAGCACCCGGCAGTGCATGAAGCGGTTGTGCAAGTGCTGGGCGACGGTCAGGATAAACGGTTGGTGGCTTATGTGGTATCAGAAGCCAGTGAGGAGTTAGTTAACCGTCTGCATACCCACCTGAGTACCATTTTACCGGATTATATGGTGCCGGCGGTCTTTGTACGTCTGGATACTTTCCCGTTGACGCCAAACGGCAAATTGGATCGGCGGGCATTACCGGTGCCGGGGGAGGAAGCGTTTGCCCGACAGGTTTATGAAGCACCGCAGGGAGAAACAGAAACCCTATTGGCTGCTATCTGGAGCGAATTGTTGGGTATTAAACAGATCAGTCGGCACGACAGTTTCTTTGCCTTGGGCGGTCATTCTCTGCTTGCAGTGCGGATGATTGAACGTCTGCGCCATGCCGGACTAACGCTGGCGGTGCGTGAGCTGTTTCAATTCCCGGTGTTGTCGGCATTCGCCCAAACAGTAGGGCAATCACCGGCAGTGGTGGTGCCGGCGAATGTCATTACTCCGGCGACCACGGCACTCACACCTGAGATGTTGCCGCTGATTGAGCTGACCCAACTTGAAATTGACCATATCGTGGAACAAGTACCGGGTGGGGTGGTTAATATTCAGGATATCTATGCCTTGTCACCGTTGCAGGACGGTATTCTGTTCCACCATCTGTTGGCGAGTGAAGGTGACCCGTATCTATTAGCCAGCCAAATGGTTTTTGCTGATCGTTCATTGTTGGATCGTTATCTGGCGGCGGTGCAACAGGTGGTTAATCGCCACGATATTCTGCGTACCGCCTTTGTTTGGCAAGGATTATCAGCGCCGGTTCAGGTGGTTTGGCGTCAGGCTCAATTGTCAATCATTGAACTGACATTGGACTCGGTTGATGGGCCGATCCGTGACCAGTTAGCTCAACATTTTGATCCACGTCGCTATCGTATTGATCTGCAACGAGCTTCACTGTTGCACTTTGTGGTGGCTCAGGAGGACGATGGCCGTTGGAGCGTACTGCAATTACTGCATCATCTGATTGGCGATCATACCGCAATGGAAGTGATGCATGGCGAAGTTCAGGCTTATCTTGCCGGACGAGAAGAGAACTTGCCAGCGCCGCTCCCTTTCCGCAATTTGGTGGCTCAGGCGCGTCTGGGGGTAAGTCAGGCTGAACATACCCGTTTCTTTACCGATATGTTGGCTGAGGTGGATGAACCAACACTACCATTTGGGTTCACGGAGGTACATCGGGATGGTTCGCAGGTGACGGAATCGCACCGGATGTTACCCACTAAGTTGAATGATCGTCTGCGCAGTCAAGCCCGGCGTCTGGGCGTCAGTTTGGCGACTTTGTGCCATCTGGCTTGGGCGCAAGTCTTGTCACGTACCAGCGGACAGACGAAAGTGGTATTCGGCACCGTGCTGTTTGGACGAATGCAGGCAGGGCAAGGAAGTGACAGCGGCATGGGGCTGTTTATCAATACTTTGCCGTTGCGACTGGATATGGATGACACCTCGGCGCAGGAGAGTGTACGGGCAGCGCATGCCCGGTTAGCTGGATTGCTGGAGCATGAGCACGCCTCACTGGCGCTGGCTCAACGTTGCAGTGGAGTACCGGGGGAAGCGCCCCTCTTTAGCGCTTTGTTGAACTACCGACATAGTGAGCAGTCGGTTACCACGGATGCAATTATCAGCGGTATTGAATTTCTGGGCGGGCAAGAACGCACTAACTATCCGTTTGTCTTGTCGGTGGAGGATGTTGGTCACGCTTTAGGATTGACAGCGCAAATTGTTCAACCGATTGATCCGGAACGGATATGTGATTATATGCAACAGGCGCTGGAGAGTCTGGCAGAGGTCCTTGAACAGCGTCCGGAGACACCGGTACGAACACTGAATATCTTGCCGGCAGCGGAGAGAAAACTGTTGCTGGAAACCTGGAATGCAACCGAAACGTCATATCCAGATCACGATTGTGTTCACCGACTGTTTGAACAATGGGCAGAGAAAAGTCCGGATGCCGTAGCGCTGGTGTATGAAGAACAGGTCCTCAGCTATGCCGAGCTTAATGCTCGCGCCAACCGTCTGGCGCACCAACTGATAGCGTTGGGCGTTAAGCCGGACCAACGGGTAGCGGTTTGCGTGTCACGTTCACCGGCGATGGTGGTGGGGGTATTAGCGGTGTTGAAAGCCGGCGGCGCCTATGTGCCGCTGGACCCGATCTATACCGGTGAGCGCCTGGCACATATCCTGACTGATGCGGCCCCCGTTATTTTGCTGGCGGATAATGTCGGGTGTGATGCGTTGGGAGAGGATATGCTGGCAGGGTTGAAGGTACTTGACCCGAATAGTCTGCCAGATCAGCCGGACAGTAACCCGCAAGTGCCGGCATTGACGGCACGGCATCTGGCGTATGTCATTTACACCTCGGGTTCGACCGGTACGCCGAAAGGGGTAATGGTGGAACATCGTCATATCCTGCGTTTGTTTGACGCGACTGAATCCTGGTACCACTTTAATCGACAAGATGTTTGGTGCCTGTTCCATTCTATCGCCTTTGACTTCTCGGTGTGGGAATTATGGGGAGCGTTACGCTACGGCGCTAAACTGGTGCTGGTTCCACACGCGATTGCCCGTTCACCTCAAGAGCTGCATCAATTCGTGTGTCAGCACGGCATCACGGTGTTGAATCAAACCCCCAGTGCCTTCAAAGCCTTTATTGCCAGTTATGCCGCCAATCCGTTACCGGACTGTTTGCGCTATATCATCTTTGGCGGGGAAGCCCTTGATCCGAGTATTTTAAAGCCGTGGTATGCCCTGCGTGAAGAGACGTTGCCTCGGTTGGTGAATATGTACGGTATCACCGAGACCACGGTTCACGTCACTTACCGGGCGCTGGGCCGTTATGATGCAGAACAGACAACCAGTCCTATTGGTACGCGTATCCCGGACTTAACCCTTTATTTATTGGATAAGTATGGTCAGCCAGTACCGTTAGGCGCTGTAGGTGAGTTATATATTGGCGGGGCCGGCGTGGCACGGGGTTATCTCAATCGTCCTGAGCTGACCGAGGAACGTTTCTTAGCAGACCCGTTTAGTCATATTCCAGATGCCCGGATGTACCGCACCGGGGATTTGGCTCGTTACCTGCCGGATGGCAATCTGGAGTTCCTGGGCCGTAATGACCAGCAGGTGAAAATCCGTGGTTTCCGCATTGAGCCGGGGGAAATCGAAGCCCGGCTGATAGAACACCCGGCGGTGAGTGAAGCGGTTGTGCTGGCGCTAGATGATGGTCAGGAGAAACGGTTGGTGGCTTATGTGGTGGCAGAAATGGATGAGGAGTTAATTAATCGTCTGCGTACTCACTTAAGTGCGATTTTACCGGATTATATGGTGCCAGCCGCTTTTGTTTGTATGGATGCCTTCCCGTTGACACCGAACGGAAAACTGGATCGGCGGGCGTTACCAGCACCGGGGGAAGATGCCTTTGCCCGTCAGGTTTATGCCGAGCCGCAAGGGGAGACAGAAACGCTGCTAGCCGCGATTTGGAGCGAGTTGTTAGGCATTAAACAGATCAGTCGGCATGATAGCTTCTTTGCACTGGGAGGACATTCGCTGTTGGCGGTTCGGATGATTGAACGTTTGCGTAACGCGGGGTTAACGCTGGCAGTGCGTGATTTATTCCAATCCCCGGTGTTATCGGCATTTGCCCAAACAGTAGGGCAATCACCGGCGGTGGTGGTGCCGACGAATGTCATTACCCCGGCGACCACGGTACTCACACCTGATATGTTGCCGTTGGCTGATCTGACTCAATCTGAGATTGACCATATTATTACTCAAATACCGGGTGGGGTTGCCAATATTCAGGATATCTATGGTTTATCACCGTTGCAGGACGGTATTCTGTTCCACCATTTACTGGCGGATAAAGGCGATCCGTATCTGCTGGCTGGTCAGATAGTTTTTGCTAACCGTGTCTTATTAGACAACTATTTGGCGGCAGTACAACAAGTGGTTAATCGCCATGATATTTTGCGTACCGCTTTTATCTGGCAAGGATTATCAGCGCCGGTTCAGGTGGTTTGGCGTCAGGCTCAATTGTTAGTCACTGAACTGACACTAGACTCGGTTGATGGGCCAGTCTATGACCAGTTAGCTCAACATTTTGATCCGCGTCGCTATCGTATTGATCTGCAACGAGCGCCACTGTTGCACTTTGCGGTGGCGCAGGAGGACGATGGCCGTTGGAGCGTACTGCAATTGCAGCATCATCTGATTGGCGACCATACCACAATGGAAGTGATGCATGGCGAGATTCAGGCTTATCTTGCCGGACAGGAAGAGAACTTACCTGCGCCGGTCCCTTTCCGCAATCTGGTGGCTCAAGTCCGGTTGGGGATGAGTCAGGCCGAACATACCCGCTTCTTTACTGACATGTTGTCTGAAGTGGATGAACCGACACTGCCGTTCGGGTTGACGGAAGTCCATCGGGATGGTTCACAGGTGATGGAATCGCACCAGATGTTAACGCCTGAACTGAATGATCGTCTACGTAGTCAGGCCCGGCGTCTGGGCGTCAGTTTAGCGACTTTATGCCATCTGGCTTGGGCACAGGTGTTGTCGCGTGCCAGCGGACAGGTAAAAGTGGTGTTCGGCACCGTGCTGTTCGGACGGATGCAGGCAGGACAAGGGGCTGACAATGGAATGGGGCTGTTTACCAATACTTTGCCGTTGCGACTGGATATAGATGATACCCCGGTGCGAGACAGTGTACGATTAGCCCATACTCGGTTAGCCGGATTGCTGGAGCATGAACATGCTTCACTGGCGCTGGCTCAACGTTGCAGTGAGGTGCCGGGGGAAATGCCCCTCTTTAGCGCGTTACTGAACTACCGGCATAGTGCGCAGCCGGTTACCACGGATGCAACCATCGGCGGTATTGAATTCCTTAGCGGACAAGAGCGTACTAACTATCCTTTTGTCTTGTCGGTGGAGGATTTTGGTCACGCACTGGGGCTGACAGCGCAAATTGTTCAACCGATTGATCCGAAACGCGTGTGCGGTTATATGCAACAGGCGTTGGAAAGTCTGGCAGAGGCGCTTGAGCAACGGCCGGAGACACCAGTACGGGCACTGAATATCTTGTCAGAAGCAGAGAAGAAACTGTTATTGGCAACTTTGAACACGACTCAGGCACCATATCCTGACCAGAATTGTATTCACCAATTGTTTGAACAACAGGCAGAAAATACTCCTAATGCGATAGCGCTGGTGTATGGAGAACACATTCTCAACTATGCGGAATTAAATGCTCGCGCCAACCAATTAGCTCACTGGTTAACTGGGCAAGGGGTGCAGCCGGATAACCGGGTCGCTGTGCTGTTAGAGCGTTCTATTGAGCTGATAGTGGCTCAATTGGCTATCCTCAAAGCCGGGGCCGTTTATGTGCCGATTGATCCCCGGGTACCGGATGAGCGGAAGCATTGGCTGATAAGCGACTGTTCAGCTAAGTTATTGCTTACCGATATCCCGATTGATTTGGCGATCCCCCGGTTTTGTCTGGCCGATGAGATGGGTGCTATCAGGCAGGAAGATAACCGTAATCCTGACTTGCCACGCTCCAGTACTGAACTGGCCTATATTATGTATACCTCTGGCTCGACTGGCACGCCTAAAGGAGTGATGGTACCGCATCGGGCAGTAGTTCGGCTGGTGATTAATAATGGGTACGCCGAAATCGGGCCGGATGATCGGGTAGCGTTTGAAGCTAACCCGGCTTTCGATGCCAGTACCTTTGAAGTTTGGTCGCCGTTGCTCAATGGTGGCGTACTGGTGGTGATTGATCACGCCACGTTGCTGATGCCTAAAGAGTTTGTTCAGGCATTACAGGCTTATCGCATTACCGTGCTATGGCTAAGTGTCGGGCTATTTAACCGGCTGGCGGCAGAGTTGCTTCCGGCTCTCTCGCAGCTCAAAATCCTGATTGTTGGCGGCGATGTGCTAGATCCACATGTGATTAGGCAAATTCTGCGCGATAACCCACCACAACAGTTGTTGAATGGCTATGGACCGAGTGAGGGCGCTACCTTTACCACCACCTATCGGATCACGGCATTATCGCCAGAAGTGGCGAGAATCCCCATTGGTCGACCAATATCTAATACGCGGGTTTATCTGTTGGATGCTTATGGTCAGCCGGTACCGCAGGGAGCAACCGGTGAGATTTATATCGGCGGAGATGGCGTTGCTTGTGGCTATCTTAATCGTCCTGAACTGACGAAGGAACGTTTCCTGCCGGACCCATTCAGTGATGAACCCGATGCCCGCTTGTACCGCACTGGGGATTTAGCCCGTTACCTGCCGGATGGCAATCTGGAGTTCCTGGGCCGAAATGACCAGCAGGTAAAAATCCGTGGTTTCCGCATTGAGCCGGGGGAAATCGAAGCCCGATTGCTGGAACACCCGGCAGTGAGTGAAGCTGTTGTGCGGGTGATGGATGACGGTCAGGATAAACGGCTGGTGGCTTATGTGGCGGCGGAAGTGGATGAGGGATTGGTCAATTGTCTGCGTACTCACTTAAGTACGATTTTACCGGATTATATGGTGCCGGCTGCTTTTGTGCGTCTGGATGCCTTCCCATTGACGCCGAACGGCAAACTGGATCGGCGGGCATTACCGGTGCCGGGGGAAGAAGATTTTGCCCGGCAGATTTACGCTGCGCCGTTAGGAGAGATGGAAACCACATTGGCGACTCTCTGGCGTGAATTACTGGGTGTCGAGCGGATTAGCCGGTATGACAACTTTTTCGCTTTAGGCGGTCATTCGCTGTTGGCAATACGAATGATGAACCGGATAGCGGCACTGGGGATTGAATTGCCATTGTCCACGCTGTTTAAATTCCCGTCTTTGATGGCTTTTGCTGAAGTGATGCGCACCCGGTTTGATGAGTCAGACGAGGTATTGCCCGCTATCGTTCCGCTATCCCGTGAGGGTAAATTGCCGTTGTCATTTGCGCAACAGCGTCTGTGGTTCTTGACCCAGTTTGACGGGGTGAGTGAGACCTATCATATTCCGCTGGCTTTACGTCTACATGGTCGGTTGAATATCGCCGCCTGGCAACAGGCGCTTGATACACTGTTTGCCCGCCATGAAGCGTTGCGCTCTGTCTTTGTTGCTGTCGATGGTCAACCGCAGGTGGAGTTGTTGCCAGCGGCATCAGGCTTGCCGATGAGAAAATATGATCTGCGTGACACGCCTGATGTGGAGGCGCAGTTTGCGTCTCTCTCTGCTCAGGAAGTTGAAACACCGTTTGATCTTGCCCGTGGTCCATTAATTCGTGCCAGTCTGATACAACTGGCTGATGATGATCACGTTTTCTTGTTGACCCTGCATCATATTGTTTTCGATGGTTGGTCTGTCAGCGTGTTGATGCGTGAATTGAGCACTCTTTATACCGCGTTTCTGGCGGGGCAGTCAGATCCGCTACCATCGCTGATGATTCAGTATCCTGATTACGCCGCCTGGCAGCATCAATGGTTGTCGGCTGAACGCGTACAGTCCCAGTCTGATTATTGGCGCACGAGACTGGTCGATGCGCCGGTTCTGCTGGATTTGCCTACTGACCGGCCACGTCCGCCTCAGCAGTCATTTATCGGGGCCTTATTGCCCGTCAGTCTGGATGTGGAGTTAACTCAATCTCTTAAACGCCTGAGTGAGCAACAGGGCGTCACGTTATTTATGACTGTATTAGCTGCCTGGGCAGTTGTGCTATCACGCCTGTCAGGTCAGGAAGATCTGGTTATCGGTACGCCAAGTGCCGGTCGTGGTCGGCAGGAAGTGGAATCCTTGATTGGTTTCTTTGTGAATACGTTGGCGTTGCGGATAGATTTATCCGGTGGGCTGAATGTGACGGAATTGCTGGCGCAGATGCGACAAACCGCGTTGGCGGCACAGGAGCATCAGGATCTGCCATTTGAACAAGTGGTGGAAATTGTGCAACCGCCGCGCCGACTGGCGCACACTCCGCTGTTTCAGGTGATGTTTGCCTGGCAGAACAACGAGAACACGGAATGGCAACTGCCGGGACTGGAGGTTTCACCGGTCAAGCAAGCTTTTGATGTGGTTAAGTTCGATCTTGAGCTAAATTTGTTTGAAGTTGAAGGCCAGATTGTTGGTTATTTGAACTATGCCACCGCTCTATTTGATCAAGCGACCATTGAGCGGCAGGTGGGCTATCTCTATACCGTATTGTGGGCGATGGCGGCTAACCCTCAACAGCCGGTCAGGGAAATTAATATCCTGACTGTGGCGGAGCGCAAGCTGTTATTGGAATCCTGGAATGCAACTGGAATGCCGTATTCTGCTCACTGTTGTATTCACCGGCTGTTTGAGCAACAGGCAGAGAGAACTCCGGATGCCACGGCGCTGATGTATGCAGGGCAAGTCCTCAGTTATGTCGAATTAAATGCCCGTGCTAATCGGTTGGCGCATCAACTGATTATGTTAGGAGTGGTACCGGATCAGCGGGTGGCAATCTGTGTCGCGAGTTCGCCGGCGCGGATAGTGGGGCTGCTGGCAGTACTGAAAGCGGGTGGTGCTTATGTACCGCTAGACCCGGCTTATCCGGGGGAACGTCTGGTTTATATTTTAACCGATTCTGCGCCAGCTATTGTACTGGCGGATGATGCTGGACGTGCCGCGTTAGGCGAAAAAGTACTGGCGGCACTGACCGTGTTGGATCCGAATTCATTGCCTGACCAGACAGATAGCAACCCGCAGATATCGGCATTAACTCCACGCCATCTGGCGTATGTGATTTATACCTCCGGTTCGACCGGTATACCCAAAGGAGTGATGGTCGAACATCGTGGGCTGGTTAACCTGATTCAGGAAAAAATTGTTCAGTTTGATATTCATCCGGGGAGCTGGATGTTGCAGTTTGCCTCATTTGGCTTTGATGCCAGTGTCTGGGAAACCCTGATGGCGTTGTGCAGTGGGGCCGCTTTGGCGATCCCGGCCGACATGATTCGTCAGGAACCTCGTTATCTCTGGCATTATCTGGAAGAACAGGCGATAACCCATGCTTGTTTGACCCCAGCCTTGCTCCGGGAGGGGGTCGATCTGCCGGAGATGACAATAAGACCGACGTTGATACTCGGTGGTGAGGCGCCCAGCGCGGCGCTGATTCAGGCCCTGAGTCGTCGGGCAACGGTGTTTAATGCCTATGGACCAACAGAAATTACAGTGTGTGCGGCTACCTGGCGTTGTCCGTCAGACTACACTGAGGGCGTCATTGCGATTGGGCGTCCGACAGCTAACACACGAATTTATTTGCTAAATATTAACGGCCAGCCGGTGCCGTTAGGCGCGGTTGGAGAGATGTATATTGGCGGCGTGGGTGTTGCGCGAGGCTATCTCAACCGGCTTGACTTGACGGCGGAGCGTTTTCTGGCCGATCCGTTTAGTGGTGAACCTGATGCCCGTTTGTACCGGACCGGGGATTTGGCCCGCTATCGGCTGGATGGCAATCTGGAATTTCTGGGCCGTAATGACCAGCAGGTGAAAATCCGCGGTTTCCGTATTGAACCGGGGGAAATCGAAGCCCGACTAATGGAATATCCGTCGGTGAGCGAAGCACTGGTGCTGGCGTTGGGTGACGATCAGGATAAACGACTGGTGGCTTATGTGGCGGCAGAAGCGGATGACCGGTTGGTTAACAGCTTGCATGCTCATCTAAGAGCCATTTTGCCGGATTACATGATACCGGCGGCCTTTGTGCGTCTGGATGCTTTCCCGGTGACGCCGAACGGCAAGCTGGATCGTCGGGCGTTGCCTGCGCCGGGGGAGGGAGCTTTTGCCCGTCAGGTTTATGCAGCGCCGCAAGGGGAGACAGAAACCCTATTAGCCGCAGTCTGGAGCGAATTATTGGGTATTGAACAGATTAGCCGGCATGACAGCTTCTTTGCCCTAGGCGGTCATTCGTTGCTGGCGGTGCGGATGGTTGAACGTCTGCGTAATGCCGGGTTAACCCTGGCGGTACGTGATTTATTTCAATCCCCCGTGTTATCTGAATTTGCCCAAACAGTAGGGCAATCACAGGTGGTGATAGTGCCGGCAAATGTCATTACCCCGGCGACCACGGCGCTCACACCTGAGATGTTGCCGTTGATTGAGCTGACCCAGCTTGAGATTGGCTATATTGTGGAACAAGTGCCGGGTGGAATGGCTAATATTCAGGATATCTATGCCCTGTCACCGTTGCAGGACGGCATCCTGTTTCACCATTTGCTGGCGAATAAAGGCGATCCATATTTGCTGGCCGGTCAGATGGTCTTTGCTGACCGCGCTCTGTTGGACTGCTATTTGGCGGCCATGCAACAGGTGATTGACCGTCATGACATTCTGCGTACGGCTTTTATCTGGCAGGGATTACCCACGCCGGTTCAGGTGGTTTGGCGTCAGGCTCAATTATTAATCACCGAACTGACATTGAACCCGATTGATGGGTCGGTCCGTGACCAGTTAGCTCAACGTTTTGATCCGAGCCTCTATCGTATTGATCTGCAACGAGCGCCTTTGCTGCATTTTGTAATAGCTCAGGAGAGTGATGGCCGCTGGTGTGTATTGCAATTGTTGCATCATTTGATTGGCGACCATACGACGTTGGAAGTGATGAACCGTGAAGTTCAGGCTTATCTTGCCGGACAGGAAGAGAGCTTGCCCGCGCCGGTCCCTTTCCGCAATTTGGTGGCACAAGTCCGGTTGGGGGTGAGTCAGGCCGAGCATACCCGTTTCTTTACTGACATGTTGGTTGAAGTAGATGAACCGACGTTACCATTCGGGTTGACGGAAGTGCATCGGGATGGTTCACAAATGGCGGAATCGCACCGGATGTTGACGCCTGATCTGAATGACCGCTTGCGTAGCCAGGCCCGGCGTCTGGATGTCAGTTTGGCTGCGTTATGCCATCTGGCCTGGGCACAGGTGTTGTCACGTATCAGCGGACAGACGAAAGTGGTGTTTGGCACCGTGCTGTTTGGCCGGATGCAGGCAGGAGAAGGGGCTGACAGCGGCATGGGATTGTTTGTCAACACTCTGCCGTTACGGTTGGATATAGATGATACCCCGGTGCAGGAGAGTGTACGGTTAGCGCATACCCGGTTAGCCGGATTGTTGGAGCATGAACATGCGTCACTGGCGCTGGCTCAACGTTGCAGTCGGGTGCAAGATGAAATTCCTCTCTTTAGCGCTTTGTTGAACTACCGGCATAATGCGCCGGCGATAACCACGGATGCAATCATCAGCGGCATTGAATTCTTGGGCGGGCAAGAGCGCACGAACTATCCGTTGGTGCTCTCAGTGGAGGATTTTGGTCACTCTTTGGGGTTGACGGCACAAATCGTTCAACCGATTGATCCGGAGCGGATATGTGGTTATATGCAACAAGCGCTGGAAAGTCTGATACAAGCGCTTGAGCAGCAGCCGGAAGCTCCAATACGGTTACTGAATATTTTGCCGGCAGCGGAAAAAAGGCTGTTGCTGGAGAGTTGGAATGCGACCCAGGCGCCATATCCTGACCAGTGTTGTATTCACCGGCTGTTTGAACAACAGGCAGAAAGCACCCCGCATGCGGTAGCGCTGGTGTATGGAGAACACATTCTCAACTATGCGGAATTAAATGCTCGCGCCAACCGGTTGGCTCACTGGTTAATTGGACAGGGGATATTGCCGAATAACCGGGTCGCTGTGCAGTTAGAACGCTCTATTGAACTGGTGGTGGCTCAGTTGGCTATCCTCAAGGCCGGGGCCGTTTATGTGCCGATCGATCCTCGAGTGCCGGATGAGCGGAAGCACTGGCTGATAACCGACTGTTCAGCCAAATTATTGCTTACCGATATCCCGGTTGACCTGGCCGATGAGAGCGGCGCTATCAAGGCGGAAGATTACCTTAATCCTGACTTGTCCCGCACCAGTACTGAGCTGGCTTATATTATGTATACCTCCGGCTCGACTGGCACGCCTAAAGGGGTAATGGTGCCGCATCGGGCTGTGGTTAGATTGGTCATCAATAACGGCTACGCTGAAATCGGGTCGGATGATCGGGTGGCGTTTGAAGCTAACCCGGCTTTTGATGCCAGCACCTTTGAAGTTTGGGCGCCTTTGTTGAATGGCGGTACGCTGGTGGTGATTGATCACGCTACTGTGCTAACGCCCAAAGAGTTTGCCCAGGCATTACAGACTTATCGCATTACCGTACTGTGGCTGAGTGTCGGGCTATTTAACCGACTGGCGGCAGAGTTGTCTCTGGCTCTCTCGCAGCTCAAAATCCTGATTGTCGGCGGCGATGTGCTTGACCCGCATGTGATGGCGCAAGTTCTGCGTGATAGCCCGCCGCAACAGTTATTAAATGGCTATGGACCGAGTGAGGGCGCCACCTTTACCACTACCTACCGTATTACCGCGTTACCGTCGGGAGTGGCGAGAATTCCCATTGGCCGACCGATAGCCAATACGCGGGTTTATCTGTTGGATGCCAATGGTCAGTTAGTACCGTTGGGGGCGGAAGGGGAAATTTATATTGGCGGAGATGGAGTTGCCTGTGGCTATCTTAATCGCCCTGAATTGACCGTTGAACGTTTCCTGCCGGATCCGTTCAATGATGAACCGGGTGCCCGGATGTACCGGACCGGGGATTTGGCTCGCTATCTGCCGGATGGCAATCTGGAATTTCTGGGTCGTAATGACCAACAGGTGAAAATCCGTGGTTTCCGCATTGAGCCGGGGGAAATCGAAGCCCGATTAATGGAACACCCGGCGGTGAATGAGGTTGCTGTGCTGGTGCTGGACGATGGGCAGGACAAACGGCTGGTGGCTTATGTGGTGGCAGAAGTGAATGAAGAGTTGGTCAATCGTCTGCGTACTCACTTAAGTGCGGTGTTACCGGATTATATGGTGCCGGCCGCGTTTGTCCGTCTGGATGCCTTCCCGCTGACCTCGAACGGTAAACTGGACCGCCGGGCGCTACCAGCGCCGGGGGAAGAGGCTATTGCCCGGCAAATTTACGCCGCGCCATCAGGGGAGATGGAAACCACATTGGCCGCTATCTGGCGTGAGTTACTGGGTGTTGAGCGGATTAGCCGGTATGACAACTTTTTCGCACTGGGCGGCCATTCGCTATTGGCGGTGCGGATGATGAACCGGATAGCGGCGTTAGGGATTGAATTACCGCTGTCCACGCTGTTTAGATTCCCGTCTTTGATGGCCTTTGCTGAGGCGATGCGTGCCCGGTTTGATGAATCAGGCGAGGTATTGCCCGCTATTATTCCGCTGTCTCATGAGGGCCAATTGCCGTTGTCATTTGCGCAACAGCGCCTGTGGTTCCTGGCGCAGTTTGAGGGGGTGAGTGAGACCTATCATATTCCGCTGGCCCTGCGTTTATATGGTCAGTTGGATATTGTGGCTTGGCAGGAGGCGCTTAATATGCTGTTTGCCCGTCATGAAGCGTTGCGTTCTGTTTTTGTTGCTGTTGACGGCCAGCCGCAGGTGGAATTGTTGCCGGCGGCATTAGGGCTGCCGATGAAGAAATATGATCTACGTGACGTACCGGATGTAGATGCCCAACTTGCCTCTCTCTCTGCTCAGGAAGCCGGGGCACAGTTTGACCTTGCTTGTGGCCCATTAATTCGTTCCAGTCTGGTACAACTGGCTGATGATGATCACGTTTTCTTACTGACTCAGCACCATATTGTTTCCGATGGTTGGTCTTTAGGGGTATTGAAATCAGAGCTAGAGACGCTTTATTCGGCTTATTTGAACCAACAGCCGGATCCATTGCCACCGTTGACGATTCAGTATCCTGATTACGCCGCCTGGCAGTGCCAATGGCTGTCGGCAGAACAGATACAGTCCCAATCTGACTATTGGCGTACCAATCTGGTTGATGCGCCGGTTCTGTTGGATTTGCCTACTGACCGGCCACGTCCATCTCAGCAGTCATTTGTCGGAAATATCTTGCCTGTCAGTCTGGATGCGGAGTTAACCCAATCCCTTAAACGCCTGAGTGAGCAACAGGGCGTCACGTTATTTATGACTCTGTTGGCGGCTTGGGCAACGGTTCTATCGCGTTTGTCAGGTCAGGAAGATCTGGTTATCGGTACGCCGAGTGCCGGTCGCAGTCGGCAAGAAGTGGAATCCTTGATCGGCTTTTTTGTGAATACGCTGGCGTTGCGGATGGATTTATCCGGTGAACCCAATGTGGCGGAATTACTGGCGCGGGTAAGACAAACCGCGTTAGCGGCACAGGAACATCAAGATCTGCCGTTTGAACAGGTGGTGGAAATCGTGCAACCGCCACGCCGACTGGCGCATACCCCATTGTTCCAAGTGATGTTTGCCTGGCAGAACAATGAGAACACGGAATGGCGGTTGCCGGGACTGGTAGTTTCACCTGTCGAGCAAGCTTTTGATGTGGTTAAGTTCGATCTTGAGCTGAACTTGTCTGAGATAGAGGGCAGGATTGTCGGTTATCTGAATTATGCCACCGCACTGTTTGACCAACCGACCATTGAACGGCATATGCAATATCTCCATACCGTACTGCGAGGGATGGTGACTAACCTTCAACAACCGGTCGGAAAAATCGATATTCTGACAGTGACAGAGCGCAGACTATTGCTCGAAACCTGGAATGTAATTGAAACAACATATTCTAATCAGTTATGTATTCATCAATTATTTGAACAACAGGTGGAGAATGCGCCTAATGAGACGGCTGTGGTGTATGAAGAACAGATCCTCAGCTATGCCGAGCTCAATGCCCGCGCCAACCGTCTGGCGCATCAACTGATAACGTTGGGGGTCACTCCGGACCAACGGGTGGCGGTTTGCGTGTCACGTTCACCGGCAATGGTGGTGGGGGTATTAGCGGTGTTGAAAGCCGGAGGCGCCTATGTGCCGCTGGACCCGGTGTATACCGGTGAGCGTTTGGCACATATCCTGACCGATGCTGCCCCCGCTATTTTGCTGGCGGATAAGATCGGGCGTGATGCGCTGGGAGAGAGTACGCTGGCAGGGCTGACGGTACTTGACCCGAATAATTTGCCAGATCAGCCGGACAGTAACCCGGAAGCGCCAGAATTGACGGCACAGCATCTGGCCTATGTGATTTACACCTCGGGTTCGACCGGTACGCCGAAAGGGGTAATGGTCGAACATCGTCATATCCTGCGTTTGTTTGACGCGACTGAATCCTGGTATCACTTTAACCGGCAAGATATTTGGTGCCTGTTCCATTCCATTGCGTTTGACTTCTCGGTGTGGGAATTATGGGGAGCGTTACGCTACGGCGCTAAACTGGTGCTGGTTCCGCACGCGATTGCCCGTTCACCCGAGGAGCTGCATCAATTCGTGTGTCAGCACGGCATCACGGTGTTGAATCAGACCCCCAGTGCCTTCAAAGCCTTTATTGCCAGTTATGTCGCCAATCCGTTACCGGACTGTTTGCGCTATGTCATCTTTGGCGGGGAAGCCCTCGATCCGAGTATTTTGAAGCCGTGGTACGCTCTGCGTGAGGAGACGTTGCCTCGGTTGGTGAATATGTACGGTATCACCGAGACCACGGTTCACGTCACTTACCGGGCGCTGGGCCGTTATGATGCAGAACAGACAACCAGTCCTATTGGTACGCGTATCCCGGACTTAACCCTTTATTTATTGGATAAGTATGGTCAGCCAGTACCGTTAGGCGCTGTAGGTGAGTTATATATTGGCGGGGCCGGCGTGGCACGGGGTTATCTCAATCGTTCTGAGCTGACGGCGGAACGTTTCTTAGCAGACCCGTTTAGTCATATTCCAGATGCCCGGATGTACCGCACTGGGGATTTGGCCCGCTATCTGCCGGACGGCAATCTGGAGTTCCTGGGCCGAAATGACCAACAGGTGAAAATCCGAGGTTTCCGCATTGAGCCGGGGGAAGTCGAAGCCCGGCTGATGGAATACCCGGCGGTGAGTGAAGCGGTTGTGATGGCGTTAGATGATGGTCAGGATAAACGGCTGGTGGCTTATGTGGTGGCCGAAATGGATGAGGAGTTAATTAATCGCCTGCGTATTCACTTAAGTACGGTTTTACCGGATTATATGGTGCCTGCTGCTTTTGTGCGTCTGGATGCCTTCCCGTTGACACCGAACGGTAAACTGGATCGCCGTGCGCTACCGGCACCGGGGGAAGATGCCTTTGCACGCCAGATGTATGCCGCGCCGAAAGGGGAGACAGAAGCCCTATTGGCCGCTATCTGGAGTGAGTTGTTAGGCATTAAACAGATCAGTCGGCATGACAGTTTCTTTGCCCTGGGCGGTCATTCATTGCTGGCGGTGCGGATGATTGAACGTCTACGTAACGCGGGGTTAACACTAGCGGTGCGTGACCTTTTCCAATTCCCGGTGTTGTCCGCATTTGCTCAAACAGTGGGACAGTCACAAGCGGTGGTAGTGCCGACGAATGTCATCACCCCGGCAACCACGGCAATCACACCTGATATGTTGCCATTGACTGATCTAACTCAGTCTGAGATTGACCATATCGTCGAACAAGTGCCGGGCGGAGTGGCTAATATTCAGGATATTTATGCCCCGTCGCCGTTACAGGACGGTATTCTGTTCCATCATTTGTTGGCGAATAAGGGGGACCCGTACCTATTGGTCAGTCAGATGTCCTTCGCTGACCGATCTCTGTTGGACAGTTATTTGGCGGCAGTGCAACAGGTGGTTAACCGCCATGACATCTTGCGTACTGCTTTTATCTGGCAAGGATTATCCGCACCGGTTCAGGTGGTTTGGCGTCAGGTGCCGCTATCAGTGACTGAATTGACGTTGGATATCGTTGATGGACCGATTTATGAACAATTGCTTCAACGTTTTGGTCCGCGTCAGCATTGCCTCGACTTAAGTCAGGCTCCCTTGCTGCGCTTTATGGTAGCGCAGGAAACGGATGGTCGCTGGATTGCATTGCAATTGCAGCATCATCTGATAGGCGATCATACCGCAATGGAAGTAATGCACCGCGAAGTTCAGGCGTATCTTACTGGGCAAGAAGACAGATTGTCTGCGCCGATCCCTTTCCGCAATCTGGTGGCTCAGGTTCGATTGGGAGTGAGTCAAACCGAGCATATCCGCTTTTTTACCGATATGTTGGCCGAGGTGGATCAACCGACGTTGCCATTCGGATTGACAGAGGTACATCGAGATGGTTCGCAGGTGACAGAGTTACACCGGATGTTGCCTGCCATATTGAATAACCGCTTGCGTAGTCAGGCCCGGCGTTTGGGCGTCAGTTTGGCGACTTTGTGCCATTTGGCTTGGGCACAGGTATTGTCGCGTACCAGCGGACAAGAGAAAGTGGTATTCGGTACCGTATTGTTTGGGCGGATGCAGGCAGGACAAGGGGCTGACAGCGGCATGGGGTTGTTTATCAATACTTTGCCGTTACGGCTGGATATGGATGATACCCCGGTGCAGGACAGTGTACGATTAGCCCATACCCAGTTAGCCGGATTGCTAGAGCATGAACACGCTTCACTGGCGCTGGCTCAACGTTGCAGTGGGGTTGCCAGTGGTACACCGTTGTTCAATGCGTTGCTTAACTACCGGCATAATGCGTTGCCAGCAGCCCCGGATGAAACTCTGAACGGTATTGAGTTTCTTGGCGCACAGGAGCGTACCAACTATCCGTTTGTTTTGTCGGTGGAAGATTTTAGTGATGCTCTGGGGCTGACGGCTCAAGTAGTACGACCATTTGAGCCGGAACGGATATGCGGCTATATGCAACAGGCGCTGGAGAGTTTGGCGGAAGCACTTGAACAGGCGCCGGAAACACCAACACGGACATTGAATATTCTGCCAGAAGTGGAACGCCGGTTGTTGCTAAGAACTTGGAATGCGACTGAAACTGTCTACTTTGAGCAGTTATGTATCCATCAATTATTTGAACAACAGGTGGAGAAAAATCCTGATGCTACGGCACTGGTGTATGAAGAACAGACGTTCAGCTATGCGGAACTGAATACCCGAGCTAACCGACTGGCCCATCAACTGATTGCGCTGGGTATTGCGCCAGACCAGCGAGTAGCGATTTGTGTTACACGTTCACTGACGATGGTCGTGGGCTTGCTGGCGGTGTTGAAAGCGGGTGGAGCCTATGTACCATTGGACCCGTCTTATCCGGGGGAACGTTTGGCACATATTTTGACTGATGCGGCACCGGCTATTGTGCTGGCGGATAATGTCGGATGTATCGCACTAGGTGAGGAGGCACTGGCAGGACTCACTGTGCTGGACCCGAATATTTTGCCTGATCAACCGGACAGTAACCCGCAAGTGACCGCACTGACTGCACAGCATTTGGCGTATGTGATTTATACCTCCGGTTCAACTGGCACGCCAAAAGGCGTGATGGTTGAGCATCGTGGGCTGGTCAATCTTGTTCAGGATAAAATCGCCCAGTTTGATATTCACTCGGGTAGCCGGATGTTGCAGTTTGCCTCATTGAGTTTTGATGCCAGTGTTTGGGAAATCATGATGGCGTTGGGGAGTGGGGCTTGTCTGGTGATTGCTGTCGATATCGTCCGTCAGGACCCGCTTCGTCTCTGGCATTATCTGGAGCAACAGGCAGTGACCCATGCCTGTCTGACCCCGGCCTTGCTCCGGGAAAGGCTCGATTTACCGGAAATGTCGATAAGACCTACGGTGATACTCGGTGGTGAGGCGCCTAGCGCAATGCTGCTTCAGGCACTGAGTCGTCGGGCGACGGTGTTTAATGCCTATGGCCCGACAGAAATCACGGTGTGTGCGACGACCTGGCGTTGTCCGCCAGACTACATGGATACGTTAGTGCCTATCGGCCATCCGACGGCTAACACCCAGATTTATCTGTTGGATGCCTACGGCCAGCCAGTGCCATTGGGGGCTGTGGGTGAATTGTATGTGGGTGGTGCGGGGGTGGCGCGTGGCTACCTTAATCGTCCTGAACTGACGGCTGAACGCTTCTTAGCTGACCCATTTAGTGAGATGCCTAATGCGCGGATGTATCGGACCGGGGATTTGGCCCGTTATCTGCCAGACGGCAATCTGGAATTCTTGGGCCGCAATGACCAACAGGTCAAAATACGTGGTTTCCGTATTGAACCGGGGGAAATTGAAGCCCGCCTGATGGAATACCCAACTGTGCAAGAGGCTGTCGTGTTGGCGCTAGGTGATGAGCAGGACAAACGGTTGGTGGCTTATGTGGTGGCAGAAGCGGATGAGGAGCTAGTTAATCGTCTGCAAACACACTTGAGCGCAATTTTACCGGATTATATGGTGCCGGTGGCTTTTGTACGTCTGAGTGCCTTCCCGCTGACCCCAAACGGTAAGCTAGATCGTCTGGCATTACCGATACCGGGGGAAGAGGCTTTTGCCCGGCAGATTTACGCTGAGCCGTTAGGAGAGATGGAAACCACATTGGCGGTTATCTGGCGTGAATTACTCGGTGTTAATCGGATTAGCCGGTATGACAACTTTTTCGCTTTAGGCGGCCATTCGCTGTTGGCAGTGCGGATGATGAACCGGATAGCGGCGTTGGGGATTGAATTACCGCTGTCTACGTTGTTTAAATTCCCGACCTTAGCCGATTTTGCTGAAGCGATGAATACTCGATTTGATGAGCAGAGCAGCAAATTACCAGCTATTATCCCGCTATCCCGTGAGGGTAAATTGCCGTTGTCATTTGCGCAACAGCGTCTGTGGTTCCTGGCTCAGTTTGAAGGAGTGAGTGAAACTTACCATATTCCGGTGGCATTGCGTTTACGTGGTCGGCTGGACATCGCTGCTTGGCAGCAAGCGCTTAATACGCTGTTTGCCCGCCACGAAGCGTTACGCTCTATCTTCGTTGCTGTTGATGGTCAGCCACAGGTGGAGTTGTTGCCGGCGGAATCAGGCTTACTGATGAAAAAATATGATCTGCGGGATACACCTGATAGGGATGCGCAGCTTGCGTTTCTGTCTACTCAGGAAGCCGAGGCGCCGTTTGATCTTGCTTGCGGCCCATTAATTCGCGCTAGTCTGGTACAACTGGCCGACGATGACCACGTTTTCTTGCTGACTCTACATCATATTGTTTTCGATGGCTGGTCTGTCAGCGTGTTGATGCGTGAATTGAACACCTTTTACACCGCTTTTCTGGCGGGGCAATCAGATCCATTGCCACCGTTAACGATTCAATATCCTGATTACGCCGCTTGGCAGCATCAGTGGCTGTCGGCTGAACGCATACAGTCCCAATCTGACTATTGGCGCACAAGGCTGGCTGATGCGCCGGTACTGTTGGATTTACCTACTGACCGGCCACGTCCGCCTCAGCAGTCGTTTGCCGGGGCTTTATTGCCCGTCAGTCTGAATACGGAGTTAACCCAATCCCTCAAACTCCTGAGTGAACAGCAGGGTGTCACGCTATTTATGACCCTGTTGGCTGCCTGGGCGACAGTTCTATCTCGTTTGTCCGGTCAGGAAGATTTGGTTATCGGTACACCAAGTGCAGGCCGCAGTCGACAGGAAGTGGAATCGTTGATCGGTTTCTTTGTGAATACGCTGGCGTTGCGGATGGATTTATCCGGTGCACCCAATGTAACGGAATTGTTGGCTCGTGTGCGGCAAACCGCGCTGGCGGCACAGGAGCATCAGGATCTGCCGTTTGAACAGGTGGTGGAAATCGTACAACCACTGCGTCAACTGGCGCATACCCCATTGTTCCAAGTGATGTTTGCTTGGCAGAGCAATGAAAACAAGGGTTGGACGTTACCCGGACTGGACGTTTCACCTGTTGGACAAACTTTTGATGGGGCTAAGTTTGATCTTGAGCTGAGTTTATCCGAGATGGATGGCAGAATTGTCGGTTATCTGAATTATGCCACTGCCCTGTTTGATCAACTCACCATTGAGCGACAGGTGGGATATCTCCATACCGTACTGAGAGAGATGGCAGCTAACCCACAACAGCCGGTCGGGAAAATTAATATCCTGACCGAGGCGGAACGCAAGCTGTTACTGGAAACCTGGAATGCAACCCAGGTGCCGTATCCTGACCAGTTATGCATTCACCGGCTGTTTGAGCAACAGGTAGAGAAAACCCCTGATGCAGTAGCACTGGTGTATGAAGAACAGATTCTCAGCTATGTGGAATTAAATGCCCGTGCCAACTGGCTGGCCCGCCAGTTAATCGAACAGGGGATACGGTCGGATGATCGAGTTGCAGTGCTGTTAGAACGCTCTATTGAGCTGGTTGTGGCTCAGTTGGCTATTCTCAAAGCCGGGGCTGTTTATGTGCCGATCGATCCCCGCATACCGGACGAACGGAAAAACTGGTTGATAAACGATTGTTCAGCCAGATTATTGCTCACTGATATCCCGGTTGATTTGACTATTCCCCAGTATTGTCTTGCTGATGAGATGGGCATTATCAGGGCGGAGGATTACCACAATCCAGACTTACCTCGTTCCAGTACCAAGCTGGCTTATATCATGTATACCTCCGGCTCGACCGGCACGCCTAAAGGGGTGATGGTGCCGCATCGTGCTGTGGTTAGGCTGGTGATTAATAATGGGTACGCGGAAATCGGGCCGGATGATCGGGTGGCGTTTGAGTCTAACCCAGTTTTTGATGCCAGCACTTTTGAGGTCTGGGCGCCGTTGTTAAATGGCGGCTCATTAGTGGTGATTGATCATGCCACCTTACTGACGCCTAAAGAATTCGTCCAAACACTACAGAGTTATCGTATTACGGTGCTGTGGTTGAGTGTCGGGCTGTTTAACCGGTTGGTGACAGCGTTGTCTCCGGTGTTGCCACAAATCAAGATTCTGATTGTTGGCGGTGATGTCCTTGATCCCCATGTGATGGCGCAGGTTCTGCGTGATAGTCCGCCTCAACAGTTATTGAATGGTTATGGACCGAGTGAGGGCACCACTTTTACCACCACCTATCGTATTACGACGTTGCCATCGGGAATGACTCGGATACCTATTGGTCGACCGATAGCCAATACGCGAGTTTATCTGCTGGATGTTTATGGACAGCCTGTGCCACAGGGAGTAACCGGTGAGATTTATATCGGTGGAGATGGCGTTGCTTGTGGCTATCTCAATCGTCCTGAACTGACCGCAGAACGTTTTCTGCCTGATCCATTTAGTGGTGAACTAGATGCTCGCATGTATCGAACCGGGGATTTGGCCCGTTACCTACCGGATGGCAATTTAGAGTTCCTGGGCCGCAATGATCAACAGGTGAAAATCCGTGGTTTTCGCATTGAGCCGGGGGAAATCGAGGCTCGGCTAATGGAACATCCGGCGGTGAGTGAAGCGGTTGTATTGATACTAGGTGACGGTCAGGACAAACGGTTGGTGGCTTATGTGGAGGCAGAAGCGGATGAAGAGTTAGTTAATCACTTGCGTACTCATCTGAATGCCATTTTGCCGGATTATATGGTGCCGGCAGCGTTTGTCCGTCTGGATTCCTTCCCGCTGACGCCAAACGGCAAGTTAGATCGTCGGGCGTTACCGGCACCGGAAGAAGAAGCGTTTGCCCGGCAGGTTTATGAAGCGCCGCAAGGGGTGACAGAAACCACATTGGCCGCTATTTGGAGCGAGTTGTTGGGTATTGAACAAGTCAGTCGGCATGACAGTTTCTTTGCGTTGGGTGGTCATTCATTGTTGGCGATACAGATGATTGAGCGTCTGCGTAGTGCGGGGTTAACGTTGGCGGTGCGTGATCTGTTCCAATCTCCGGTGCTGTCCGCATTTGCCCAAACAGTAGGACAGTCTCAAGCGGTGGTGGTACCGGCGAACGTCATCACTCCGGCGGCTACAGCACTCACGCCTGAGATGTTGCCGTTAATTGAGCTGACCCAACTTGAGATTGACCATATTGTGGAACAAGTACCGGGGGGAGTGGCTAATATTCAGGATATCTATGCCCTGTCACCGTTACAAGATGGCATCCTATTCCACCATTTATTAGCAAACAAGGGCGATCCATATCTGCTGGCCTATCCTATGAGTTTTGCTGATCGTTCGTTGCTGGATTGTTATTTGACGGCGGTGCAACAGGTGATTGATCGCCATGATATTTTGCGTACTGCCTTTGTTTGGCAAGGATTATCAGTTCCGGCTCAGGTAGTCTGGCGTAAGGCGCTGTTATCAGTGACTGAGTTGACGTTGGAGTCCGCAGATGGACCGGTTTATGAACAACTGGCTCAACGTTTTGATCCGCGTCAGCATCGTCTTGATTTAGGTCAAGCACCGCTGTTACGTGTTGTTATTGCACAAGAAACGGATGGTCGTTGGATCGTATTGCAGTTGCAGCATCATTTGATTGGTGACCATACTGCAATGGAGGTGATGAACCGCGAAGTTCAGGCGTACCTCGTCGGGCTGGGGGATAGCTTGCCTATTCCGGCTCCTTTCCGCAATCTGATAGCTGAGGCCCGGTTGGGGGTGAGTCAGGTTGAACATACTCGTTTTTTTACCGATATGTTGGCAGAGGTGGATCAACCGACGTTGCCATTCGGATTGATGGAAGTACATCGGGATGGTTCGCAGGTAGCCCAATCACACCGGATGTTGCCTGCCATGTTGAATGACCGCTTGCGTAGTCAGGCTCGGCGTCTGGGAGTCAGTTTGGCTGCATTATGCCATCTGGCTTGGGCGCAGGTATTGTCACGTACCAGCGGACAGGAGAAAGTGGTATTCGGCACCGTGCTGTTTGGGCGAATGCAGGCAGGGGAAGGGGGTGACAGCGGCATGGGACTGTTTATCAACACCTTGCCGTTACGACTGGATATGGATGATACCTCGGTGCAGGACAGTGTACGGGCAGCACATGTCCGGCTGACTGGATTACTGGAACATGAGCACGCTTCACTGGCATTGGCCCAACGTTGCAGTGGGGTACAAAATGAAATTCCACTCTTTAGTGCTTTATTGAACTACCGACATAATGCGCCAATAATCGCCACGGATGAAGTTATCAGCGGCATTGAATTTCATGGCGGGCAAGAGCGCACTAACTATCCGTTTGTTTTGTCGGTGGAGGATTTTGGTAATGCACTGGGGTTGACGACGCAAATCGTTCAACCGATTGATCCGGAGAGGGTATGCGGTTATATGCAACAGGCGCTGGAAAGTCTGGCAGCGGCGCTTGAACAGCAGCCGGAGGCTCCAGTACGGTTACTGAATATTTTGCCGGCAGCAGAAAAGCGGCTGTTGCTGGAGACCTGGAATGCGACTCAGGCGCCATATCCTGACCAGTATTGTATTCACTGGTTGTTTGAACAACAGGCAGAGAAAACCCCTGATGCGATAGCACTGATGTATGAAGAACATATTCTCAGCTATGCGGTATTAAATGCCCGTGCTAACCGGCTGGCCCGCCGGTTAATTAGGCAGGGGATACGGTCAGACGATCGCGTGGCGGTGCTGTTAGAGCGTTCTATCGAACTGGTGGTAGCTCAATTGGCAATCCTTAAAGCCGGGGCCGTTTATGTGCCTATCGACCCCCGAGTGCCGGATGAGCGGCAGCATTGGTTGATAAACGATTGTTCAGCCAAATTGTTGCTTACAGATATTCCGGTTAACTTGGATATTCCCCTGTATTGCTTTGCTGATGAGATGAGTGATATCGAAGAGGAGGATTACCTCAATCTTAACTTACCTCGGTCCAATATCGAGCTGGCTTATATCATGTATACCTCCGGCTCGACCGGTACGCCAAAAGGAGTAATGGTGCCGCATCAGGCGGTGGTTCGATTGGTTATTAATAATGGGTATGCTGAAATCGGGCCGGATGATCGGGTGGCGTTTGAAGCTAACCCGGCTTTCGATGCCAGCACCTTTGAAGTTTGGACGCCATTGCTAAATGGCGGAACTTTGGTGGTGATTGATCACGAGACTGTGTTGACGCCTAAAGAGTTTGTCCAAGCATTACAAGTTTATCGAATCACCGTGATGTGGCTGAGTGTCGGGCTGTTTAACCGGTTGGCGACAGAGTTGGCTCCGGCTCTTGCGCAACTTAAGATCCTGATTGTCGGCGGCGATGTACTGGACCCGCATGTGATTGCGCAGGTTCTGCGTGATAGCCCGCCTCAACAGTTATTGAATGGTTATGGACCAAGTGAGGGGACCGCTTTTACCACTACCTACCGCATCACGGCATTATCATCGGGGATGACCCAGATCCCCATTGGTCGACCGATAGCTAACACGCGGGTTTATTTGCTGGATGTCTATGGTCAGCCGGTACCTCTGGGGGTAGTAGGGGAGTTGTATATTGGGGGAGCAGGTGTAGCGTGTGGTTATCTCAATCGTCCTGAACTGACGGCTGAACGCTTCCTTGTTGATCCCTTTAGTGATTTACCTGATGCCCGCATGTATCGGACCGGGGATTTAGCCCGTTACCTGCCGGATGGTAATTTGGAGTTCCTTGGCCGTAACGATCAGCAAATTAAAATCCGCGGCTTCCGCATTGAGCCGGGTGAGATTGAGGCTCGATTAGTGGAATACCCAACGGTACAAGAGGCCGTGGTGTTGGTGCCAGGGGAGGGACAGAACAAACGTTTGGTCGCTTATGTTGTGGCACAGCAAGATGAGAGACTGGCTAATAGCTTGCGTACTTATCTGAGTGCCATTTTACCGGATTATATGGTGCCGTCGGCTTTTGTACGTCTGGATGATTTTCCGTTGACCCCTAACGGTAAATTGGATCGTCATGCACTACCTGCCCCAAACAATGAAGCTTTTGCCCGGCAGGTTTATGAAGCGCCGCAAGGAGAAACGGAAACCGTATTGGCGGCTATTTGGTATGAATTACTGAGCGTTGAGCAGGTCAGCCGGTATGACAATTTCTTTGCCTTGGGCGGTCACTCACTGTTGGCTATGCGGATGATAAACCTTACCGCTAATCATGGTCTTCTTTGCACATTGAATGATCTGTTTCAATTCCCTGTACTGTCTGAACTGGCAGCAAAAATGACATCAGATACGTTGTCTCAACCGCGAAACAGTGCAATATCAGTGCGATCGGGTGGAGTAGGTCTGCCGTTATTCTTTGTGCCTAGCGGGATGGGTGATTATTCCTATGTGTTCGGGTTGTCTCAGCAGCTTCATTCAGGCTACCCAATTTATGCATTGCCTTGGCCATCCATTAGTGAAGAGCGGATGTTAACAATGGAAGAACAAGCGTCAAGAATGATCAACTTTATGAAAGTGGTTCAACCGGAAGGCCCATATCGGATATGTGGTTACTCTTCCGGTGGCATATTGGCTTACGCGATTGTCCAGCAACTTCTGTATTCTGGTGAAGCGGTTAATTTCCTTGGTCTGATAGATACGCCAGTTCCTCATTATTACAGGCCGCGGATAACGCCGCCAAAATTCCAATTTTTTATCGAGTTGGCAAGACAAGCAGAAGACGGACATATTGAAGAAATTACGGCACTGTACCAACAAATTGATGAATTAGATTTGGTGCAATTTATCGAAATGGCGCAGAAATTGGCGTTATATCCGGCAAATCTGCGTGCTGATTTAATCGCAAGACGTTGGGAACAGATAGCAAATTATGCACAAATAGTTAAAAACTATGAGCCGCAAGTATCGGCGATAACACTGCATCAATTCTACGCAATGGAGCCTTCTCCACCTGTATCTGTTGTTATGGAAACTAATGCTATGGATACTAAAGTTATGGATGTTGAATCACCGCCTTTAAACAGGGATATGTCGTTAGGCTGGGCGCGGATATTGCCTGATTCTTCGCTTCGGTTAATTCCAATTTCGGGTAACCATTTTAGTATGTTGGAGAATAATGAGGATAGAGCTGTTTTAGTTCAGGCTTTAAATATGGCGTTGGCGGAGGGGGGTGACGAGGAAGTTCAGTAATGGCTTAAAAGAGACTAAACGATCCTGTATCCATATGTATGATAATCCGGCATATATAACTTATGCCGGATTTGTTCTATGTGTGTTTTGAAGAGCATGTTATCTGTTTTTACTTAAAACATATTATTTCATTATAAAATTATTTTTTATAGTTTGTGCATTTGCATAAAAATAAGTGCAAATGATTGTACCTACACTAAACATCGCCGTGACCTGAATGGTTGTTGGTGGTATATTTTCGCGATGTTTAGGTATTGAAGGCAGTCACTTTTTACATTGTGTACCAATTTTAGTACCAAACTTTAATGGATTGACGAGATAATAATTTAAATCGTTATTTTAGTTGAATATCAAACTCCTTCAAGTGACCTTTCGTGTGGGTCACCACTGTAGATAAGGATTTTAAATGCCTGTTGTTACTCTTCCTGACGGTAGCCAACGCCAGTTTGACCGTGCCGTTTCTGTAATGGATGTTGCCTGTGATATTGGTCCGGGTTTAGCGAAAGCATGTATTGCCGGCCGCGTAAATGGTGAGCTAGTGGATGCTTGTGAATTAATCGATTCAGATGCAAATCTTGCCATCATCACCAGTAAAGATGATGCAGGGCTGGAAATTATCCGCCACTCATGCGCTCATCTATTAGGTCATGCGATTAAACAATTATGGCCAGATACGAAAATGGCTATCGGTCCGATTATTGATAATGGTTTTTACTATGATGTTGATATTGGCCGCGCTCTGACGCAGGAAGATATTACGCTGCTTGAAAAGCGTATGTTGGAACTTGCCAAAAAAGACTATGACGTCATCAAGAAAAAAGTGAGCTGGCAAGAAGCTCGTGATACCTTCGTTGCTCGTGGCGAGGATTATAAAGTACAGATTTTGGATGAAAACATCAGTCGTGATGATCGTCCCGGCCTCTATAATCATGAAGAATATATTGACATGTGTCGTGGCCCACATGTGCCAAATATGCGTTTCTGCCACCATTTTAAGTTGCAGAAAGTCGCAGGGGCATATTGGCGTGGTGATAGCAACAATAAAATGTTGCAGCGAATATACGGTACTGCGTGGGCTGATAAGAAACAGCTCAATACTTATCTGCAACGTTTGGAAGAAGCGGCTAAACGTGACCATCGTAAAATTGGTAAACAATTAGATCTGTACCATATGCAGGAAGAAGCTCCTGGTATGGCATTCTGGCATAACGATGGTTGGACTATTTTCCGTGAGCTGGAAACTTTTGTTCGCACTAAACTGAAAGAATACCAATATCAGGAAGTTAAAGGTCCGTTTATGATGGACCGTGTAATGTGGGAAAGAACGGGTCACTGGGAAAACTACGGTGAGCATATGTTTACCACTTCTTCAGAGAACCGTGAATATTGCGTTAAGCCGATGAACTGCCCGGGGCATATTCAGATTTTTAATCAAGGCTTAAAATCCTATCGTGATTTGCCGTTACGTATGGCTGAATTCGGTAGTTGTCACCGTAATGAACCATCGGGGGCATTACATGGTTTGATGCGTGTCCGTGGTTTTACTCAGGATGATGCTCATATCTTCTGCACAGAAGAGCAAATTCACCGGGAAGTCAGCAGTTGCATTAAGATGGTGTATGACGTTTACAGCACTTTTGGTTTTGAAAAAATCGTGGTTAAGCTGTCAACCCGCCCGGAGAAGCGCATTGGTACTGAGGAACAATGGAATCAAGCGGAAGCAGCTTTGGCGGCGGCACTACAAGAAAATGGCGTTCAATTTGAATATCAGCCGGGCGAAGGCGCCTTCTACGGACCGAAAATTGAATTTACTTTGCATGATTGTTTGGATCGTGCGTGGCAATGTGGTACTGTGCAGCTCGACTTTTCACTACCAGGCCGTTTGAGTGCGTCCTACGTAGGTGAAAATAATGAACGTAAGGTTCCTGTAATGATTCACCGTGCGGTTCTAGGTTCACTGGAACGGTTTATCGGCATCCTGACCGAGGAGTATGCGGGTTTCTTCCCGACATGGATTGCTCCACAGCAGGTGGTAGTGATGAATATCACCGATAACCAGGCTGATTATGTACAGGAATTAGTAAAAAAACTTCAAGATGCGGGCATTCGTGCAAAAGCAGACTTGAGAAACGAGAAGATTGGTTTTAAAATCCGTGAACACACTCTTCGTCGTGTTCCCTACATGCTTGTCTGTGGTGAGAAAGAGGTCGAATCAGGAAAAGTTTCCGTTCGTACCCGCCGTGGTAAAGATTTGGGTAGCATTGATGTTAACGAGTTCATCGAAAAACTGCTTATAGAAATACGCAGTCGCAATCTTCATCAATTGGAGGAATAAGGTATTAAAGGCGGAAAAAGAATTCAAACAGCGCGTCCTAATCGCATTAATGGAGAGATTCGCGCTTCTGAAGTTCGTTTAACAGGTTTAGATGGCGAGCAGATTGGCATTGTCAGTCTGAGGGAAGCTCTTGAAAAAGCTGAGGAAGCGGATGTTGATTTAGTTGAAATCAGCCCGAATGCCGAGCCGCCGGTTTGCCGTATTATGGACTACGGCAAGTTCCTCTATGAGAAGAGTAAGTCGATCAAAGAGCAGAAGAAAAAACAAAAAGTTATTCAGGTTAAGGAAATTAAATTCCGTCCTGGTACAGATGAAGGCGACTATCAGGTCAAACTACGCAACCTGATTCGTTTTCTGGAAGATGGCGATAAAGCCAAAATCACCCTGCGTTTCCGTGGGCGTGAGATGGCGCACCAACAGATTGGCGTCGAAATGCTTAACCGCATCCGCGACGATCTGGATGAACTGGCGGTAGTTGAATCCTTCCCTTCGAAGATTGAAGGCCGTCAGATGATAATGGTGCTCGCTCCTAAGAAGAAATAGTTAGGCAATCAAGTAATAAGCTCCAGTCGGTTCATCTGGTTGGGGCTTGTTCGCCTGATTAATTCGTTGTAATTCACAATGCGAAGTGGAAATTAAAATGCCAAAGATTAAAACAGTACGCGGCGCCGCTAAACGCTTTAAAAAAACTGCAAGTGGTGGTTTTAAGCGTAAGCGCGCTAACCTTCGTCACATTCTGACTAAGAAATCAACCAAGCGTAAACGTCATTTACGTCCAAAGGGCATGGTCTCCAAAGGTGATCTGGGCCTGGTTGTTGCTTGCTTGCCGTACGCGTAAGCAATTTTAGATTAGAACTCAGAGACGATAGGAGAAGTATATGGCTCGCGTAAAACGTGGTGTTGTCGCCCGTGCACGTCACAAGAAAATTTTAAAGCAAGCGAAAGGTTACTACGGTGCCCGTTCGCGCGTTTACCGTGTTGCCTTCCAGGCAGTAATCAAAGCAGGGCAGTACGCTTACCGTGACCGTCGTCAGCGGAAACGTCAGTTCCGTCAACTGTGGATTGCACGTATCAACGCTGCTGCACGTCAGAATGGTATCTCTTACAGCCGTTTCATTGATGGTCTGAAAAAGGCTTCTATTGAAATCGACCGTAAGATCCTGGCTGACATCGCTGTGTTTGACAAAGCGGCGTTTGCTGCTTTAGTTGAAAAAGCGAAGAGCACTCTGGCATAAGTTAGGGTAGTAAGGAGGGAGCATGCTCCCTCTTTTACTTTGTTGTCAAATGTGGCTTACAAGAGTGTTGTTGCCGAAACAGAATTTTATTCCGAGAGAACCAACATTATGTCCTTAGCTTTTTTTCGCATCTTTTTTTACTTTAGCACCTGAATTCAGGGGGCTTTGCGCGTAAGAAAAGAAACGAAAAGTAGCGCCTGAGCCTCCGTTGTGGAGGCTTTTTTGTTTTTATGACAGTAAAAGCAGAAATAGGTATACCCTATGGATTTCAAGGTGCGTCGCGACGGTAAGGGAGCGAATCCCCGGGAGCATAGCAAACTATGTGGCCGTGGGAAGCGAGTTCAGCCAACAAAGAGGCAACTTGAAAGATAACGGGTATATATAAGGTCATTAACGATCATTACTAGCAGGCCGTTAGGCCGAAGGAAGAGGAAAACGATGCCACATCTCGCTGAACTGGTTGCAAAAGCAAGAGCAGCCATAGAAGATGCCCAGGATGTTGCTGCGTTGGATTTGGTGCGTGTTGAATATTTAGGCAAAAAAGGCCATTTAACTCTCCAAATGTCATCGCTGCGTGATCTGCCGGTCGAAGAACGTCCAGCAGCAGGGGCGGTTATTAATCAGGCTAAGCAGGAAGTTCTGGAATCTCTGAATATCCGTAAAGAAAAACTGGAGACTGACCTTCTGAACTTCCGTTTAGCAGCGGAAAAGATTGATGTATCATTGCCCGGTCGCCGTATGGAAAATGGCGGACTACATCCGGTTAACCGCACAATAGAGCGTATTGAAACTTTCTTTGGTGAATTAGGGTTTTCTGTAGAATCAGGCCCTGAGATTGAAGATGATTATCATAATTTCGATGCGCTGAATATTCCAGCTCACCATCCCGCCCGTGCTGATCATGATACTTTCTGGTTTGATGCCAAACGTCTGTTGCGTACTCAGACTTCAGGTGTTCAGGTTAGAACTATGCACAGTCAACAGCCGCCAATTCGCGTCATTGCACCGGGTCGCGTGTATCGTAATGACTACGATCAGACACACACACCCATGTTCCATCAGGTAGAAGGTTTAATTATTGATCGTGATATCAGTTTTACCAATCTGAAAGGAACGTTGCACGATTTCCTGACTAACTTTTTTGAAGAAGATTTGCAGGTTCGTTTCCGGCCTTCTTACTTTCCATTTACAGAACCTTCGGCGGAAGTTGATGTCATGGGTAAAAATGGCAAATGGCTGGAAGTATTGGGTTGCGGTATGGTTCATCCCAATGTATTGCATAATGTTGGCCTTGATCCTGAAATTTATTCTGGTTTTGCTTTCGGTATGGGGGTGGAGCGCCTGACAATGTTACGTTACGGTGTAACTGATTTGCGTGCGTTCTTCGAAAATGATCTGCGTTTTCTCAAACAGTTTAAATAAAGGCGGGAATATCTCATGAAATTCAGTGAACTCTGGTTACGCGAATGGGTAAACCCAGCCATTAGCAGTGAAGTATTATCTGATCAAATTACCATGATAGGTCTGGAAGTTGATGGCGTTGAAGCCGTTGCCGGTCAATTTCATGGTGTAGTTGTCGGTGAAGTTGTTCAATGTGCCCAGCATCCAAATGCAGATAAGCTACGGGTAACAAAAGTGAATGTCGGTGGTGAACGGCTGCTGGACATTGTTTGTGGTGCGCCAAATTGCCGCTTGGGGTTGAAAGTTGCAGTAGCAACTGTGGGTGCTGTATTACCGGGTGACTTTAAAATCAAGGCGGCAAAACTGCGAGGTGAGCCTTCCGAAGGGATGCTATGTTCTTTTTCTGAACTGGGTATTTCTGAGGATCACGACGGTATTATTGAATTGCCGATTGATGCTCCTTTAGGTGTTGATCTGCGTGAATATTTGAAGCTGGATGATAAAGTCATTGAAATTAGTATTACGCCTAATCGCGCTGACTGCCTAAGTATTATAGGGGTTGCGCGTGATGTGGCGGTTGCTAATAAAATGCCCCTATCTGAGCCACAAATTGAAGCAGTAAAACCGACAACAGATGCTGTTTTCCCTATTCGTGTTGAAGCAACAGAAGCTTGCCCACGTTACCTGGGACGAGTAATTAAAAACATTAATGTGAAAGCGACAACACCACAGTGGATGCGTGAAAAATTACGTCGTGGTGGTATCCGTTCCATCGACCCGATTGTCGATGTAACTAACTATGTATTGCTTGAATTAGGTCAACCGTTGCATGCGTTTGATCTGGAACGCTTGAATGGCTCAATCACTGTGCGTATGGCGAAGCAGGATGAAAAATTGGTGCTGCTGGATGGTACAGAAGCCAACCTTTCTACTGATACGTTAGTTATTTCTGATGAAAAACAAGCTGTTGCAATGGCAGGTATTTTTGGCGGTGAACATTCAGGTGTGAATGAAGAGACGCAAAATATTTTACTTGAATGCGCATTTTTCGCCCCTTTAGCGATTGCTGGCCGTGCTCGTCGTTATGGTTTACACACTGATGCTTCTCACCGCTATGAACGTGGAGTTGATCCTCAGCTACAACACAAAGCAATAGAGAGAGCGACTCAACTGCTGATTGATGTTTGTGGTGGTGAAGCCGGTCCAATTATTGATGTTACTGATGAATCTCAATTGCCACAGCCTGCGACAATCACATTACGTCGTGAAAAACTGGATCGTTTGATTGGTCACTGTATACCTGATGAACAGGTTGGTGACATCCTGACCCGTTTAGGTTGCAAGGTCACTATTCAGGAAAATGGCTGGCAAGCGGTTGCGCCAAGCTGGCGTTTTGATATGGAGTTGGAAGAAGATCTGGTGGAAGAAGTTGCCCGTATCTACGGTTATAACAATATTCCAGATGTACCGATGCGTGCCGATCTTATCATGAAAAAACATCGTGAAGCGGATCTTTCCCTGCAACGAGTTAAAACGATGCTGGTTGACAGAGGTTATCAAGAAGCGATTACTTATAGCTTTGTTGATCCCAAAATTCAGGCACTGTTACATCCACAGCAACAAGCGTTGATGCTGCCTAACCCAATTTCAGCGGATATGTCAGCAATGCGTTTATCTCTACTGACGGGTTTGCTAACGACAGTGGTATATAACCAGAACCGCCAGCAAAACCGTGTGCGCTTGTTTGAAACGGGTTTGCGTTTTGTTCCTGATGAAAATGCGGAGCAGGGCATTCGTCAGGAGCTGATGTTAGGGGGAGTCATTACCGGCAATCGTTTTGAAGAACATTGGTCACTGGACAAACAGTCAGTTGATTTCTTCGATATGAAAGGCGATTTGGAAGCTGTTCTGGAGTTAACCGGAAAATTATCTAAGATTTCTTTTAGAGCAGATGTAAATCCGGCGTTGCACCCAGGTCAAAGCGCCGGGATTTATTTGGAAAATGAATACATCGGATATATTGGTGTAGTTCACCCGGAATTGGAACGTAAACTTGACTTAAATGGCCGCACAGTGGTATTCGAAGTACTCTGGAACAAGTTGGCAAGCCGCGTGATTCCTGATGCGAAAGAGATTTCACGTTTCCCGTCAAACCGTCGTGATATTGCGATCGTGGTGCCTGAAAATATTGCTGTAGAAGATGTTCTGGCTGAGTGCAAGAAAGTTGGCGTAAATCATATAGTTGGCATAAACTTGTTTGACGTGTATTGTGGTAAAGGTGTAGCAGAGGGTCATAAGAGCCTTGCTATAAGTTTTATCTTGCAGGATACCGCGCGTACACTGGAAGAAGAAGAGATTGCTGCGACTGTGAATAGATGTGTTGCAGTGCTGAAACAGCGATTCCAAGCATCCTTGAGGGACTGAACTTATGGCGCTTACTAAAGCTGAAATGTCAGAAAATCTGTTTGAGAAACTGGGAATTAGCAAGCGTGATGCTAAAGATCTGGTTGAATTATTCTTTGAAGAAGTGCGTCGTTCTTTGGAGAATGGTGAGCAGGTAAAATTGTCTGGATTTGGCAACTTTGATTTACGGGATAAAAACCAACGTCCGGGGCGTAATCCTAAGACTGGTGAGGACATTCCGATTACAGCTCGCCGAGTAGTGACATTCCGTCCTGGTCAGAAGTTAAAAAGCAGGGTTGAGAAAGCCACGCCTAAAGAATAATCAAAAAGGCCGCATCAATAGCGGCCTTTTTCTTAAACGATCCTCCCTCATGAGCTTGATTTACCATGCAACCCATCTCTTCCATCACTGAATTAGTGACTCGCCAGAAAAAGCGTGATTATCGTTTTCTGGCGATTCTCACTTGTTTATTTTTATTGGTTTTTTTTCTCTCACTCTGTGCCGGAGAAAATTGGATCTGGCCTGATAAATGGTTTTCTGAAACCGGTCAGTTGTTTGTGTGGCAATTGCGTTTTCCCCGTGTATTAGCTGTAGTTGCTGTGGGTGCGAGCTTGACTGTGGCGGGCGCCGTAATGCAGGCGCTGTTTGAAAACCCGTTGGCGGAACCTGGGCTATTAGGCGTCAGTAATGGCGCTGGCGTGGTGGTGGTATTTCTGGTGTTGATGTTTCATGGTATTGCGCCATTTTGGTTACTAAGTATTAGCGCTGTGCTCGGAGCGTTGACTGTCACAATGATATTGCTGACTTTTGCAAGAAAGCGTTATTTGAATAATGCCCGTTTATTATTGGTAGGGGTTGCTTTTGGTGTCGTTTCAGGTGCGTTAATGACCTGGATGGTTTATTTCAGTACTAGCCTGGACTTACGTCAGCTAATGTATTGGATGATGGGAAGTTTCAGTGGAATAGACTGGCGGCAGCAATGGTTAGTAGTCGCTTTGTTTCCTTTGATCGTTTGGTTGAGCAGGCAAGGAAAAGTACTTAATTTTCTTTCACTGGGAGAAACACAGGCTCAACAGTTAGGTATCTCGCTTTACTATTGGCGTAATTTATTTGTATTTGCTGTTGGGTTATTGGTCGGATTAAGCGTTGCACTTGCTGGAACAATCAGCTTTATTGGTTTGGTTATTCCACATATTTTACGTTTATGTGGTCTGACAGATTATAAAACACTACTGCCTGCCTGTGTTCTATCCGGTGGTTGTGGATTATTGCTGGCTGATTTATTTTCTCGCCTTAGCTTGAATAATGCAGAAGTGCCGATTGGCGTTGTGACTGCGACACTGGGTGCGCCGGTATTTATTTGGTTATTATTGAGAGTCAGAGACTGGAGTTAAAAAAGTGGACAATGTGAAAGTGACCAATCAGTTGATGTCTCTCAGCCAAGTATCAGTACGAAACAGATTAATGCCGCTGACAGCGTTGGTGCAACAAGGTGAACAGGTACATCTCATTGGGCCGAATGGTTCAGGAAAAAGTACATTACTGGCCTGTATGGCCGGTATTTTACCCTATAGTGGCGCCATCAATTTGCAACAAAAATGTCTTAGTCAATATAGTCACTGCCAGTTAGCACGGCACAGAGCATGGCTTAGTCAGCAAATTTCTTCTGTGCCGATAATGCCGGTTTTTCAATATCTGCAACTGTACTTAGCTGCCCATCTTGTTAATTGTGACAGTGTGTTGTCAGAACTTTGCTCCTTTTTTAAGTTGGGAAAACTTCTGGAGACACCTGTAGGTCATCTATCTGGTGGTGAATGGCAAAGGGTGCGATTAACAGGGGTTTTTTTGCAAGTCTGGCCGACAATCAATTCGGAAGGCAAATTATTGCTCTTGGATGAGCCTACGAATAATCTTGACATCACTCAGGTAGCCGCACTTGATCTATTAATAAAGAAATTTTGTGAACTCGGTGGAACCGTAGTCATGAGTGGTCATGATCTCAATCATAGCTATGATAAAGCTGATCGGATCTGGTTGCTTGCTAATGGAGCACTAGTTGCGAATGGAAAACCGGATGAGGTAATGAAAGAAAATACGCTCTCTAAAGTTTTTGCTGCTGACATCAAATGTGTGCCAGAAAGGACAGATAAGTATTGGCGGGTTTTCTTACCTTAATTATAGTCCCGCCGTATGTGCCTACCGTGAATCTGTACGTACCGTAGATCTGTACGTACTGTAGATATATAGTAATTTCCACTTAATTTGTTAAATCATACCTGTGTTTACGATTCGTTAAAATATAGTCATCTAATATATCGTTATATTATGAATGAATTGGACTGTGTTTTATGGATCGTTTTCTTCCATTTTCTCGTCCTGCGATAGGTGATGAAGAAATTCAGGCAGTAGAAAAGGTTCTTCGTTCGGGTTGGATTACAACAGGCCCGCAAAATCATCAATTGGAACAGGACTTTTGCCGCATGTTTGGTTGTAAACATGCGGTTGCATTGGCCTCTGCAACGGCGGGTATGCATCTGACGCTAATGGCGTTGGGAATTGGCCCTGGTGACGAAGTGATTACACCATCTCAAACTTGGGTTTCCACAATAAATATGATCTGCTTGCTTGGTGCTGAACCGATCATGATTGATGTTGATCGTCATACGTTAATGGTCGACGCGCAGGCAGTAAAAAAGGCGATTACTTCCAAAACCAAAGCGATTATTCCTGTTCATTATGCCGGTGCGCCTTGTGATTTAGATGCATTGCGTGGGATTGCTCAAGAGGCGGGTATTCCATTGATTGAAGACGCGGCTCATGCATTAGGAACCCGTTATAAGAGTGAATGGATTGGTGAGCATGGTACTGCGATTTTTTCTTTTCATGCCATAAAAAATGCCACTTGTGCGGAAGGGGGGTTAATTGCTACTGATAATAATGAACTTATTGAACGAATTCGGTGTCTAAAGTTTCATGGATTGGGTATTGATGCTTTTGATCGTCAAATACAAGGCAGGAGACCACAGGCAGAAGTTGTAGAACCGGGCTACAAATATAATTTATCTGATATTCATGCTGCGATTGCTGTTGTGCAATTAAGTAAATTGGAATCAATGAATATTCGCCGTCGGCAAATTGTTGCCCGCTATTCAGCGGCATTAAAAGATTCGCCTTTGCAGATGTTAAGTGTGCCTAATTATGAGCATATGCATGCACATCATCTATTTATGGTGCGGGTTGATAAGGATGTTTGTGGCATTGATCGCGATACGTTAATGGAACGTTTGAAAGAGAAAAATATTGGTACAGGTTTGCATTTCAGGGCTGCGCATACACAAAAATATTATCGGGATCGGTATCCGAAATTGTCATTACCCGAATCAGAATGGAATTCAGTAACACTTTGTTCATTGCCGCTCTTTCCTGATATGAGTAATGACGATGTGGATTATGTTATTGATGTTTTACAAGAAATTATTTCGGAGCACAGATAAGTGTTATTTGAACAAATTAAAAAAGTTTCTGTTGTTATTCCGGTTTATAACGAAGAAGAAAGTTTACCTCTTTTATTGGAAAGAACCTTAGCGGCCTGTAAACAATTGACTCAGGAATATGAACTTATTCTTGTCGATGATGGTAGTAGTGATAGATCTGCGGAAATTCTGATTCAGGCTGCGGAACAATATGAAAATCATATTGTTGCAATTTTACTTAACCGTAATTATGGTCAGCATTCAGCGATTATGGCGGGGTTTAATCAGGTCAATGGCGATTTAATTATTACGCTCGATGCCGATTTGCAAAATCCGCCAGAGGAGATCCCCCGTCTGGTTAAAACGGCTGAACAAGGTTATGACGTTGTGGGTACTCGCCGGGCTAATCGGCAGGATTCTCTGTTTCGTAAAACAGCTTCAAAACTCATCAATGCACTGATTACTAAGGCAACAGGCCGCTCTATGGGAGATTATGGCTGTATGCTCCGTGCCTATCGTCGCCATATTGTTGAAGCTATGTTGCAGTGCCATGAGCGCAGCACCTTTATTCCTATTCTGGCAAACACGTTTGCTCGTAAAACCATTGAGATTGATGTCGCTCATGCAGAGCGTGAATTTGGCGATTCTAAATATAGCTTCATGA
This sequence comes from Photorhabdus hainanensis, assembly GCF_018448965.1. Taxonomy (NCBI): domain Bacteria; kingdom Pseudomonadati; phylum Pseudomonadota; class Gammaproteobacteria; order Enterobacterales; family Morganellaceae; genus Photorhabdus; species Photorhabdus hainanensis. The sequence continues at coordinate 69,168 of NZ_RCWD01000018.1, forward strand.
AGCTGATTAATCTGATGTATGACTTGCTGACCTGTCTGACAACCGCGCCTTTGCGTTTGTTAAGCGTCGTAGGCAGTGTGATTGCAGTTTCTGGTTTTTTGCTGGCTGTATTATTGGTGGTTTTACGTTTGATTTTTGGCGCCATATGGGCAGCAGAAGGGGTATTTACTCTATTTGCCATCCTTTTCATGTTTATTGGTGCGCAGTTCGTCGCGATGGGTTTATTAGGTGAATACATAGGCCGTATCTATAACGATGTTCGGGCGCGCCCACGTTATTTTATTCAAAAAGTGGTCGGAAATAAAAAGACCAACAACAACCAGGAAGAGTACTAAATGAAAGCAATTGTATTTGCCTATCATGATATCGGCTGTATCGGGATCAATGCCTTAACTAAAGCGGGTTTTGATATTCAGGCGGTATTTACCCATACAGATGATCCTAATGAAAACCATTTTTTCTCTTCTGTTGCCCGTTTAAGCGCAGATTTAGGACTACCGGTTTTTGCGCCAGAGAATGTCAACCATCCACTTTGGATTGAACGTATCCGGGAACTAAAACCTGATGTGATTTTCTCTTTTTATTACCGAAATATGCTGAGCGAGGATATTTTATCGCTGGCGAGCACAGGCGCATTTAATCTGCATGGTTCACTGTTGCCAAAATACCGTGGTCGCGCCCCGATTAACTGGGCGATTTTAAATGGTGAAGTGGAAACCGGTGTAACCTTGCATAAAATGGTGTTGAAACCTGATGCCGGGGATATTATCGCTCAACACAAGGTTGCGATTGCAGAAACAGATACCGCGTTGGCTTTGCACGGTAAAATTCGTGAGGCAGCGGAAAAACTGCTTAATCACATATTACCTCAGATTAAAGCAGGAACTTATCCAGCGATACCTCAAGATGAAAGTCAGGCGACTTACTTTGGGCGTCGTACTGCTGCGGATGGTGAGATTGACTGGCGCAAATCAGCCGCTGAAATTAACAATCTTGTCAGGGCAGTGACTGAGCCATATCCGGGGGCGTTTACTTTCTTAGGTGAACGTAAGATTACTATCTGGCGCGCCTCTCCATTGAATGAGATTCATGATAAACAACCGGGAACAGTATTATCGGTAGATCCGTTAATTATTGCCTGTGGAGAAGGCGCGTTAGAAATTATCAATGGGCAGAGTGAATCGGGGTTATATGTTCAGGGCCATCGTCTGGCGGTAGATATGAGCATGGTGACTGATATCCGTGTTGGTCCAAAGGCAACCGCCCAAATTAGTCACCGGAAACGTGTATTAATTCTCGGTGTAAATGGCTTTATCGGTAATCATCTAACAGAACGTCTATTACGTGATGGCAACTATGATATTTATGGTATGGATATCGGTTCTTCCGCTATTGAGCGTTTTATTGGTAATCCGCGTTTCCATTTCATCGAAGGTGATGTCAATATCCATACTGAATGGATCGAATATCACATTAAAAAGTGTGATGTTGTTTTGCCATTAGTAGCCATTGCGACTCCAATTGAATATACCCGTAATCCGCTGCGTGTATTTGAATTAGATTTTGAAGAGAATCTAAAAATTGTCCGTTATTGCGTTAAATACAATAAACGGATTATTTTCCCATCCACATCAGAAGTTTATGGCATGTGTGATGATAAAGAATTTGATGAAGATGATTCTCGTCTGATCGTTGGTCCGATCAACAAACAGCGTTGGATCTATTCTGTATCAAAACAATTGCTAGATCGTGTTATTTGGGCATATGGTGAGAAAGAAGGACTCAAATTCACGCTATTTCGTCCATTTAACTGGATGGGGCCACGTTTGGATAATTTGAACTCCGCGCGTATCGGCAGTTCCAGAGCGATCACACAATTAATATTGAACTTAGTTGAAGGTTCACCGATCAAACTAGTGGATGGTGGTGAACAGAAACGCTGTTTTACTGATATTAATGATGGTATTGAGGCGCTGTTCCGTATTATTGAAAACCGGGATGGGTTATGTGACAGTCAAATTATCAATATTGGCAATCCAACTAATGAAGCCAGTATTCGTCAATTAGCGGAAATATTACTTGATAGCTTTGAAAACCATGAATTGAGAGATCATTTTCCTCCGTTTGCTGGATTTAAAAAGATTGAAAGCGGCAGTTACTACGGAAAAGGTTATCAGGATGTTGAACACCGTAAACCAAGTATTAGAAACGCGGAGCGGTTATTAGGTTGGAAGCCAACCATCGACATGAAACAGACGATAAATGAAACACTGGATTTCTTCTTGCGTGGCGCAGTGGAAGAATTAGGGAAAAATTAATGAAACAAGTTGGCTTGAGAGTTGATGTGGATACCTATCAAGGAACCGTTGAAGGGGTGCCGCAATTACTCAAGATTTTGGCAAAACATCAGATTCAGGCCAGTTTTTTCTTTAGTGTTGGGCCGGATAATATGGGGCGCCATTTGTGGCGTCTTTTACGGCCGAAATTCTTATGGAAAATGTTGAGGTCAAATGCAGCATCTCTATATGGTCTTGATATTTTACTGGCGGGAACGGCATGGCCGGGTAAGAAGATCGCTAAGGATTTAGGCTATTTGATGAAACAAACTCTGGATGCAGGCCATGAAGTGGGTCTGCATGCTTGGGATCATCAGTGTTGGCAGGCGAAAGTCGACCGTTGGTCAGAAGCTCAGTTGACAGAGCAGGTTAAACTGGGGGTGGATGCATTGGTACAGGCAATTGGCCAACGGGTAACTTGCTCTGCTGTTGCGGGTTGGCGGGCTGATGAACGCGTACTCGCGGTAAAGCAACAGTTTGGTTTTGATTACAACAGCGATTGTCGGGGAACTCATCCATTCAGGCCCATTTTGCCTGATGGTACTCTTGGTACTGTGCAAATTCCGGTGACGTTGCCAACTTATGACGAAGTGATAGGAATTCAGGTTAAAGATGAAGATTTTAACCAATTTATCCTTGATAAGATGAAAAACAGCCAGGGAGTTCCGGTATATACCATCCATACGGAAGTTGAAGGGATGTCCAAGTCCACAGAATTTGCAACGCTGTTGGAAATGGTTCATCAGGAAAACATACAATTTTGTGCATTGAGTCATCTGCTGCCTGAAAATAAACAGCGACTTCCTGTCGGGAGAATTATTCGTTCCGAATTTCCCGGTAGAGAAGGATGGTTAGGATGCCAACAAGAGGTTTAACTTATCTATGTTAAATAACCGGGCGTGTAAAGTGGGGGCCTTTCTGATGGCTCTTTTTTTTATCCTCACCTATTTATTACCCCTTAATGGCCGTCTGCTATGGCAGCCTGATGAAACCCGTTACGCAGAAATTAGCCGAGAAATGCTGCAACGAGGGGATTGGATTGTTCCGTATTTGCTGGATATTCGCTATTTTGAAAAACCAGTAGCGGGTTATTGGATTAATAATATTAGCCAATGGATCTTCGGTGATAATAATTTTGCTGTTCGTTTTGGGTCGGTTTTCTGTATTTTTATCAGCGCGATTTTATTATATCGACTTGCTATGATGATGTGGCATAACCGGCATATTGCTTTTGCCGCCAGCCTTATTTACATCTCAATGTTTCTGGTATTTGCCATTGGCACTTATAGCGTACTCGATCCAATGTTTTCTTTATGGATAACGGCTGCCATGATATCTAGCTTCTGGGCGTTAAAATCCGATTGTAACAAACAGCGGATTATGGCATATCTGGTACTGGGCTTATGCTGTGGTATGGGATTTATGACCAAGGGATTTCTGGCATTGGCCGTTCCGGTCATTGCGATGTTGCCCATTGTCATTTATCAGAAGCGGGTTCTGCAAATAATATACTTTGGCCCACTTGCCATTATTTCGGCGGTAGCAATCAGTTTGCCGTGGGTGATTGCGGTTGCCCAACGGGAGCCTGACTATTGGCATTATTTCTTCTGGATTGAGCATATTAAGCGTTTTTCTTCCGATGACGCACAGCATATTGCACCATTCTGGTATTACATACCGATTCTTATTCTTGGTGTGATTCCGTGGTTGGGATTATTACCCGGCGCGGTGATTAAAGGTTGGAAAGAGAGAAAATCCAATCCTGAAATGTTTTTTCTACTTTGCTGGTTTGTCGTACCATTTTTATTTTTCAGTATCGCGAAAGGAAAACTGCCGACCTATATCTTGCCTTGCATGGCGCCATTGGCAATGATGATGGCTAAATTTGGCGTTGATTGCGTAAGAGATGGCAAAATGAAATTGCTGAAGATCAATGGAATGGTTAACGTATTGATTGGTCTGATGGCGGTAATGATTCTATTTGCTATGGAAGCAGTAACAAAACACTCTTTATATCAACCATCAGAATGGCCTAAATGGGTTTTAGCGATTGTTGCTTTTGGTATTTGGGGAATTATTGGTTATCTGTGTTTTGCGTTGAATGGAAAATACTGGTTGTGGTCGGCATTTTGTTCCATAGTTGTCAGTTTAGTGATAGGTAATGCGTTGCCTGAGAATACCGTTAATTCTAAATTACCGCAAAGTTTTATTAAGTTACATCATCAGGACCTTGCAGACAGTCGGTACATTCTATCGGAAAGTGTTGGTCTTGCAACCACGGTGGCTTGGGAGATGAAGCGTAGCGATATTTATATGCTTGAGAATTGGGGTGAATTGGAATATGGGTTGAATTATCCAGATAGCCGATATCGATATATCAGTTATAAAGATTTTCCACAATGGTTAGAGAAAGCGCGTAAAGAAGGGCGGGTATCAGTACTGTTTCATTTATATAAAAATGAAAAATTACCTGATTTGCCAAAAGCGGATCACATTAATCGCAATTATCGCTTTGCTATTTTAGTTTATGAGAAGCGACCATGATAAATTTCACTTTATTGTTGCTGGTTAGCTTACTGACATGTGCTGGTCAGTTATGTCAGAAACAGGCTGTGATATGTTGGCAGAGTGATATTTATCAGCGGGTATCTGCGCTGAAATGGTTGATAGGGGCTGTGATTCTATTGGCTGTTGGCATGTTATTCTGGCTTCGTCTATTGCAGATATTGCCATTAGGAATTGCTTATCCCATGTTAAGTATAAATTTTATTATGGTCACGTTAGCGGGGAAATTTTTCTATCAGGAGAAAGCAGGCAGAAAACATTGGAGTGGAGTTGTATTTATCATGTTAGGAATTTTGCTGATGAGCTTGAATGAATGAAAGGTTATATTTGGGGGTTAGTTAGCGTATTACTGGTGACAATAGCCCAGTTATTACTGAAATGGGGTGTTGTCAATTTACCGGCATTGAATCTTGGCTTGCATTGGTTTGATATTGAGTGGCTGTGGAGTCATCGCCATTCCCTGATGATGGTAATGGCCGGTCTGGCCGGATATCTATTATCTATGCTGTGCTGGTTATTCACGTTAAAATATTTACCATTAAATAAAGCCTATCCGTTAATAAGCTTAAGTTATGTATTTGTCTATTTAATGGCGGCTTTATTGCCTTGGTTTAATGAAACCATCACATTATTGAAAACTGCGGGTGTCATTTTCATTTTGTGTGGTGTCTGGTTGATTAGCCGTCCAGAATGAAGAATATTTAACTGTTTTACTTAAAGTACAACCTTGTTTTTTTATCGAGTGCCGGATAGAGTTAACTTGTTTTGCTGATCTTATGAGGAGGGGGTAATGATAATAAGAACAAAAGAGCTGCTATTGTTGCTCAGTCTGTTACTTATTGGCTGTTCCAGCCACGCCCCCAGGACACCGGCGCCTGAGTTAAAAACGGCGCTTTCTGATCCCATCATGGTAATTGCTCAACTTAAGGAGCAGCTTAATCAATGGCATGGTACGCCATATCATTATGGAGGAATGGATCGTCGGGGAGTAGATTGTTCTGGTTTTGTTTACCGTACTTTCAGTGACCGGTTTGATATTCAGTTACCTCGCACTACCGATGGGCAAATAAAATTAGGCGCCCGTATTGATAAAAGCGATTTAATGCCGGGTGATTTGGTCTTTTTCAGAACAGGTAGTGGCGAGCATGGGTTACATGTTGGCATTTATGATGCCAATAACCAGTTTATTCATGCATCAACCCATAAAGGTGTTACTCGTTCATCTATGAATAATGTTTACTGGAAAAAAGCTTTTTGGCAAGCTCGTAGAATTTAAGGTATATTCGTTAAGGAAGCTTAGAAATAAATAACCAACTCCTTAACATATAGGGAACTGGTTAGAACATCTATCATAGAACTATTTTGTTATTTCTGTTGTAGTGTTATTATAACTTGTAGTAATTAGATGCAATATATATTTTCAGTAAATTTTTTATTCAAAAATAAAATATCATCAATGATAAACACAATAAAAAACATTTTTATTTTTTATGATAAAAAAGACCTGAACATTATTTATCAAGCCGGCTTGTTTTTATGAGTTATATTTTTATTTGCTATATTCTACTAATAAGTGTATTTTTCAAGATGAAATATAATTAACTGATTTGTGAAGAACAATATCAGATTATATTTTAAATTAGAAACAGAAAATTAATATTTAAAACAGTTTTACATTCTCGGATTATAAATATGATTAATTAACCAGATGATTTTTATCTGCCAGAAATTAATTATTATTTTGGCGAAGAGAATAGACCTAATAAATTAAATCATCTCAAGAGGAAAACTGATGACAAATAAACAACCTTATTTACCTGAAATAAAATATTCTCCGTGGGCGCCCAATGATGCGCCATTATTTATCATACTTGGGCAATCCAACAGTTATGGTCATGGAACACAATTACCACAAGGTGAAAAAATTACACAAGGTTTAAAAAACGTATTTACATTATCTCAGCCAGAAGTTTACAGCATTGACTTTCCCGCAATTAACTGGACAGGGCTGACTAGCTTTGGTAATGCCAATATTGGCACTCCTATCGGTTTACCTATTGGCAATCAGGATCATCCAGTCAATGTCGCCAACCGTTTTGCCAAACTTTGGCAAGGCCACATTAACCGGGGTAATGCGCTTAATTTACCTGATCTTTATGTCATTTTAATGGGGTGGGGCGGGCAGGGCATGTATCTGGATAATCCGCCGAATAACCGTTGGGCTCCTGAACGAGATCCCTGTGATGTGGAATCGCTCTATCCGCGTGCGATCAGAACTTTGCGCATGGCGGTCGAATCACTGCGTAAACTAGGTAAAAATCCTCGTATTTTGGCTGTTCATTGGAACCAGTGGGAAGCAGAAACTGAAAGTTTATTGGCGGCACAGGCATCAGAGCAGAATTTTACCCGCATCATTACTGGTATCAGTGATGCTTTGGGTTCTCGCTGTATACCGTGGAGATTGTATTATCCACTTTCGGTTGTATTTGAACCTATTAACACTCGTTATGTACTTGAAGCAATTAACAATGTTATCGCTGATGCTCCCCAATATCGAACGCTAATTGATGCACGGAATTCTCCTGACTATACCGGAAAGGCGCCGGAGTTTGGTGTTTTTCTGCCTGATAGTATTCATTATGATGACAAAACCCAGATATGGTTTGCCCAACAGGAATGGGAATTGATTTTATCTGGTTATAAAGGGGTTCAATTACCGCAGGATTAATTATCTGAGGGAGACTAAGATGGCGGCCGAGGCCGTCGTTATCTATTATCAGGTAGAAAATAATACATTCTTGGATGTTCATATTGTGCCTTTTCGACATACATATTAATGAACGTCTATTTTTTATGCCATAATGGCACCATGTTTATATGGATTAAAAATGCAGATGAAATCATGGCTACTAATACAGAACGCAAAGAGACTCGTTTAGTTGCAAGAATTTCCACAGAGATTCAAGAGATCATACAAATAGCGACTGAACGAACTGAAACCTTACATCTTTCGATGAAGGGGGCTGATGCTTTGTTGGCAGCTTTGGAAAATCCGCCAAAAGCAAACTCTAAGCTGCTTAAAGCGGCAAAGCACTATAAGAATAGGGTGAATGTCTATAATCCTTGAAGAAATCATCTAGTAATTTTCTTAAACCCTACAATATTCAAAGCAAATCAAAATTGCCGCCTATAATACTGACGGCAATCTTTGGAGAGTTATTGAAATGTTATTGCCAACTGACAGTAATTTCTCCGGTTTGACCTGCTATTGGCATAACGTTACCGTTTCCAACACTTAAGGCGAAAAGGAACTGCTGGGCTGGGCTTCTATTATTAAATGCGGCTGTCGACATTCTTCGCGTGCGTGATATATCTACGCAACTGCTGGTATCTCCCTGACAAAGATAAACCGATAAATTCTTAGGCCATCCAACAACGTTCCAAGTCCAAGATACATTGGTAATCTTTCCTGTTGCAGGGGGAGAACCAACAATAGGAACGTTAACAGTTTCTAAGAAATTTTTGGAATACAGTGTGGGCAAAACAACTGAAGAGTGATAGCTGCCACTTGCCGCAGCTACTGTCTGTGAGAACATAGTTAACAATAAAGCGCTACCAATACCAAAGATTTTTTTTAATTTCATAGCCATTACCCCAATATCTGATAATTTTCTATTGCGAGAGCTTTTAGATATACATTTTGATCTCGCGCCCTGTATCTCCTGAATTTTTATAAAAGCATGTACGCAATGCCAAAGTAGGCAGGAGTAATTTGGGGGGATTAACCCTAAAATGCAATGGATGGTTTGAAATTGTGTTAAGTAAATCTAATATATTTTCGCTGTTCGATGTTTGTGCTTGTTACTTAGGCCGTAATCTTTTACAAGAAGATCTTCCCATGATATAAAACCTGCTAAACAACCCAATGGAGTCAGTGATACGTTTAATGGATGTAAAAAACGATGAATAAATCAGACATGACAATCACGACTTCCTCATGTCAGGAAGCCTTGATTCATATGGAAAATATTTGTCGATCTTATCGTATGGGGGAAAAATATTACCCAGTACTTGATAAAATATCATTCACTATCATGCGCGGACAAAGTTGTGCGATTGTCGGCGCTTCCGGCTCGGGTAAAAGTACTCTACTCAATATTCTTGGTTTACTGGATCAACCCACTTCTGGATATTTTCAGTTTAGGGACGTTAATATAACAAATGTTACTCCTAATGAACGGGCGAAAATAAGAAATCAGGAAATTGGTTTCGTGTTTCAGAGTTTCAATTTACTTCCCAGAATGCAGGCGTTAGATAATGTCGCGCTACCATTATTATATCGCGGATATTCTCGTTCTCTAGCTCGGCAGGAGGCGAAATACCAGCTTGAGTTGGTTGGTCTGGCTGGCCGTATTTACCATCGTCCGGCTGATCTCTCCGGGGGGCAGCGGCAACGTGTCGCCATTGCCAGAGCCTTGGTTGGTAAGCCTTCTCTGATTTTGGCGGATGAACCGACAGGCAATCTCGATAGTGCGACGGCGCGAGATATCATGGCGCTTCTTCTGTCATTGAACCGTGAGCAAGGCGTTACGCTGGTCATGGTTACGCATGATGAAACCATAGCCAAAAACATGCGGCGCTGTCTCTATGTTAACAACGGGCGGCTTTCCGAAACCGATCTGTGGCTGGGTAGCCCCGATGCTTAATGTGAATTCTGGGCGCTACGGTTTTTCCTTCACGCAAGCCCTGCGAGAATCACTGGGTAGTCTGCGCCTGCTAGGAAAACGCTCCTTGCTTGCTTTGCTTGGTATTGCAGTCGGATGTGCTTCGGTTATTGCACTTTTAAACATCGGTCATAACGCTGTTAATGAAGCTATCAGCACTTTTAAAAGTATGGGAAGCAATATTTTAGTTGCTCATTTTGCTTTTATTCCCGGTGTCGATGTCAAACCCGCGCCCTCTACGCTGGATACTCAGGCGCTGACTCGTACAATACCGACTATTACACATGCTGCGCCTATCACGTTATATTCGACTCGTGTACGCTTTCACGGGCAAGGAATCGATACGAATATTACCGGTACCTCCTCTGATCTGGCTGCGGTGCTGGATTTACAGATCGAGCAGGGACGTTTTCTATCGGACTATGATCGCCAAACCACCTATGCCGTGCTTGGCGCGGATATTGCCAAACAATTAAAAGTAGCCAATCAACCTATTCGAGTAGGCAGTCAATTGCAAATTGGGGAATATCTGTTTGAAGTGATAGGAATTCTCGCAGCTCAGGGGCCGAACCCTTTACTCCCCGGCTCTATTGATCATTCCATCATACTGCCCATTGAAGCAATGCGACGGTTGCGGTCTGCGCCAGAAATTGGCAGCGTCGTTGCCAGAGCGCGTGACACAACAACGCTAAGCAGTGACGCGGCGTCGCTACGTGACTACCTGGTCTCATTATCAAAAGGTCGTCGTGTCGAAGTTGAGATCCCGAAACAATTGCTTGATGGATTGACCCGTCAGGCGAGGACATTCTCCTATTTGCTCGCGGGCTTAGGGGGAATTTCGTTGCTGGTGGGAGGGGTAGGCGTGATGAATGTCATGCTGATGAATGTTTCGGAGCGCAGGCGTGAAATTGGTGTTCGTATGGCTTTGGGCGCTCGGCCTGTTGATATTGGTATGCTGTTTATGTTGGAGGCTGCCATTCTGTCCATTGCCGGCGCAATGATTGGTTCATTGTTGGGGGTCGCGGCAGGGTACCTATTTGTAAAATTTTCGGGCTGGGTATTTACGTTATCTCTATTCTCTTTGCCTCTGGGTATCGCCAGTTCATTAGTGATCGGTCTGTTTTTCGGTATCAATCCGGCATTAGCGGCGGCCAGATTACAACCTGTAGAGGCGCTTCGCGATGATTAGCCAAGTTTTTCAACGTGCTATTGGCATCATCATTGCCCTGATAATAGCCGCATCTATCAAACAGGCTTTAGCGGAACAGTTGAATCCATCACAGGCAACCATGCCTGCGGCGAAGACAATTTCGCTTAATCAGCAAACTATTGGTCTGACGCTTAGTGATGCAATCTATTTAGGGTTACGAAACAATCGTTCGATTCGCAGCGCTTATCTGGATCGGATTGCGCAGAAATTCGATTTACGCGTTGCTGAGGACCGTTTTACGCCCAAATTGTTGATTAATAGCCGTTATATTGCTGCCCGCAATCAGAGCGATCGTTATCGCCAAAGCGAGATTACCCCCACCTCTACGCTGCTTGGAGAATATGGCACTCGATTTAGTTTGTCTTGGACGAATCGAACGACATGGGCAGACAATGCGGGTCGTAGCCGTAATGATGGTGTTTCATTCTCGGTTATTCAGCCTCTGCTGCGTGGTGCCGGCAAAGATGTGGCGACAGCGCCTGTACGCCTCGCTCAATTGATGGAGCAGACAAATCGTTTGAACCTAAAAACGACGGTATCCCAGACTATCACGCAAATTATCATGGCTTACCGTGAATTGTTGCGTGCTCAAGAACAATTACAAATCGCCCGTGATGCTCTTGAACGTTCGCGTCAATTGCTGGAAGTTAACAAAGCCATGATCTCCGCAGGCAGAATGGCTGCTTTTGAGATTGTCCAGACCGAGGCTGACGTTGCAATGCAGGAACTGTCCGCGGAGGAAGCGGCTAATCAATTGGATACCAGTCGTTTGGAACTACTGCGTTTGCTCGCCTTAGACTTACAAACTCAGGTGAAGGCGACTGATAGATTGGAAGCTAAACGCGTAGATATTAACCTGCTACAGGCGCAGAATTTAGCACAAGAGCAACAACCATCGTATCTTACTCAATTGATTACCGCGGAACAGGCTGCAATTAACCTGACAGTTGCTCGTAACGAACGTTTATGGGATGTCTCTTTGGTTGGTGGAGCCAGCCAGATACGAGATCGAACAGGGTCAAATAGTTCCCGTAATTGGGAAAATTATGCCGGTGTTCAGGTAGAGATACCCATTGGTGATTTGAGTCAGCGTCAGGCGGAAGTGCGGGCGCGGGTTGATGTTCAGAATCAGGACATTCGTCTGGCTGAGGCGAAACAGTCACTGGAACGTAATGTGGGTAATGCGGTGCGCGATATTGGCACGCGTTGGCGTCAATATGAGATCGCACAACGTGCCAGGGATCTCTCCTTGCGCAAGCTAGAAATTGAACGTGAAAAATTGACGGTGGGCCGCTCCAGCAACTTTCAAGTATTGAGCTTTGAAACCGATTTGCGCAATGCCGAGAATGTTCGTCTCAATGCGTTGATCACCTACTTAAACGCACAAGCGGAGTTGGACGAAACATTGGGCACCACGTTAGGGAGTTGGGATATTGCACTTAACGACTAAGATCAAGGGACTTGCCCGTTCCAAATATAAGACGCGTTGGCTGATGACGCTTGCTATTGCATTAGTCATTGGGGCTGCCATTGCTTATGTTTTCCTCTCTTCCTCAACTGATACATCATCACCGCAACGGTGGGTACATGTTGAACCTCAATTACTGGAAAATCGTCTTGGGTTAGTTGGCCGTATTCAGGCGGCAACCAGTTTGACGATCGCCGCGCCATTTGATGGCGTTATTGCCGAAGTGATGGTAACGGAAGGCCAGCGCGTTAAGCGCGGGCAACCGCTGTTGAGTCTTGACACAACACAGTTGGACATTCAGTTGCGGCAGGCGCTCACGGAACTGTTAAAAGCCCAGAAAACTGTACAAGATTTGGTGGGGTGGGAGAACAGTCCCGATGTCGCCAGGGTACGTAGAACTTTAACCAATGCGCAATTCAGTTTGAGTGATACCGAACGCAAGTTAATCGATACTCGGGCTTTGTTCGAGCGTGGCATTGTTCCCCGTATGGAGGTTGATACACTGGAACAGCAGGTTAGAGTCCAACAGCTTGATCTTGCTGCCGCTAAGGCGGAGCTGAGTACTGTTCTTGATAAGGGTACAGGGGAGAATCGCCAGATTGCGGATATGGAATTAGCGAATGCCCAATCGCGTCATCAAGCGCTTCAAACCCAGCAAGCGCAACGTGAATTGATTTCGCCTTTTGATGGCATTGTTATTCGCCCTCAGGTACCGGAATCAGATAAGGGGTTATTTATTCAAAAGGGGACTCGTGTCACTCAGGGAACACCTCTGTTAGGGGTGATTAATTTGGAACAAATTCAGGCGGTGGCGCGTATTGAAGAGGCTGACCTTCATCAAGTATATGAAGGAATGCCGGTTGAGATCACCGGTGATGGTTTTGCCGGGCTATCTCTACAGGGGCAAATTAAAACAATTGGTGTACAGGGGAATTCAAAGGAAATGCAGGGAGCGGGTGTAACCTATGACCTATTAGTGGCGATTGCTCCCCTTACTCCCGAACAGCGGCAGCGTATCCGGCTGAATATGAGTGCGAAACTGGCTATTGTCACCTATCGCAATGAACGTGGATTGGCCGTGCCAGCTGAGGCATTACATACCGGCTCTGATGGACGAACTTTCGTTAACTATCGCCGTGAAGTAAACGCACAAACTCAGCAAATTATAGTGACGCCGGGGCATGCTGTTCCTCAAGGTGTAGAGGTGAGCGGGTTGGAAGCAGGCTATGTTGAAATTGCTGGGCAGAAATAACGGATTTAATCTCATTAATCAGATAACCTAATTGGGATGGAATATCTCATTGTGAAGGTTTATATATTGGCAGTTCATTTGTCACAATATTTAACTTTTTAAATCTGCAATTGATGATCTTTCGTTACCTCCTTTGCGCTACAGCAAAGTAAGATCTCGACCATAACTGTCAATCAAAATGTGAACATGAAGGGCTTCTCCATCCATTTCAAAAAATGCTTAAATCCTACTAATGGCGCATTATATTAAATAAATTCTGCAAAAGTGGTCTATATTATAGAGGCATAAAGTGGAAATTTACTTTATGAGATTGAGTATATATTGTACGTAAAAATAAATTATAGAAAAGAAAGTTGTATTAAAACGCAGTAAGCCAATCTAAACAACATAAAGGAGAGTATCTAACATGTTAGTACGTAAATCGTTGTTGGCCCTGTTTGCAACTGCTTCCTTAACTGCCACAGGTATTGCTTATGCAGGTCCGCCGGTAACAGTTACATTTAAGCATCTTGGTGCGTCTGGTGGCTCGGATGCTGTTTATACCATCATTACTAATAATGAATCCGGTACCTATGTCAACGCGACACCCAAACCTAGTTCGAACGTAGCGCCGGGAGGAGTCAATATTTATCAGGTTCAAAGCCCGCTTTCACCGGACGTAAACTATGCGATGGTGCGATATAAGATAGGGGTTAAGACTTGCGAATTTATGACTACCTTTGTGAACGGATATGTTAATGGCGTTAAAATTCCAAAATGGAATAAAGGAGCAACACCGAGTGGAGGCGCTGTTTGTAACGCAACCATCACTTCTACTAATATTGCTACCTACGCATGGTCAGTTGAATTCACGATGAAGTAGCAGAGGCGAGCCAGATACTTTATGAGATATGTCTGGCTCATCATATTTTCCATTTGGTTTATTGAGAGTGAGATCATATTTTTTCAGTTAATTAATCTTTCCGTTGCATAATTGATGATAACAAGATCCTTAAAAATAACTTGTTACTATTATCAAAAGCCTGTGAATTTATTGAGAAATGTGTCAAAGAACATAGTGGTATGACATTATTATTCCTATGTGATACATATGTGATAGGAATCATAAAAATCATAAAAACAACTTTAGGCTATTGTGCAGTTCCCTTTGTTGGTGTTTATTTATTTTAGGGAATAATTTTCTAAAAATGGACTGCGATTTTATTAGTTTTTATTTTAATAAGTTAAACACTAAGGGTCTGGTTTATATATGGAAAAGCGAGCGAAAGGTATAGAGCTACAACAAGCTATTCAAAAAAAAGCTCAATTTTATAAATACACGCTTGATAAATATCAAATATCTGTCGTCGAGAATATGGTATGTTTAATTAATACGATGCTTCGTCGCTCTTGGTTTAAACGTCCCTGTGTAAAGGGAATTTATATTTGGGGTCCGGTAGGAAGAGGGAAGAGTTTCATACTAGATACTTTTTTCGAGGCGGCGCCTATAAAAAATAAACGTAGAGTCCATTTCCACCATTTCTTTCGTGAACTTCATCAATTAATGAACCTTCAAGCAGGAAAGAAGGATTTAATGGAAGCAACTTTACATACTCAGCTACAAAACTGCCAATTATTGTGTTTCGATGAATTTCATCTGCATGATATTGGAGACGCAATGCTTATTAGCCGGCTTTTAAATTTTATCTTTCAGCGTGGTATAGTCTTAATAACAACTTCAAATTATCCTCCTAATGATTTACTGGCAAATCCCCTTTATCATGAGCGGTTTTTACCTGCTATTCAGTTGATTGAAAAAAATATGAAGATAGTTTCGATGGAGGGAGAAATTGATTATCGATGTCTGGCTGGTAATGATGTCGATCCTTTTTGCCAAGGTGCTTATGTTTGGCCTGGGAATGAAGAACAACGTATTAAGCTGTCTTTGCCAGAACATCTTATGTCGACTATAGATCTAAAAGTTGGCTACCGTATGTTGTCTGTATTATCTGCTGCCAATGGCACAATTCATTTGACTTTCCAAGATCTGTGCAGCAGTCCGACAGCGGTAATGGACTACCTGGCTTTAAGTGAACGCTATCAATGCTGGATTATTGAGGATGTTCCTGAATTAGGTCAGGTCTCCAGCGCTGCTCAACAACGTTTTATTAATGTGGTCGATGTGCTTTATGACCAACGCTGCCAGCTCTTTTTGATCGGCTGTCGCCCACTGGATGATAAAATGTTTGATGGTGTTGAACTGGCGGATATTTCGCGTACACGCAGCCGCCTTAGTCAATTGAAACAATATGGTTTGGGCTGTTCTATAGCGTGAATATGATCTCATTAACCACTTATAAAATAGGCTAAGAAAAAAATGTTGGATGCTTTAACTTACTCAAATTATGCCGTAATAGTCGGTGCTTTGTTGATTGCTTACATTATATTTGGAATTGCTGGTTTTGGTACGGCCTTAATTGCCAGCCCGGTACTAGCGTTATATATTCCGGTGGCTAAAATTGTTCCCTTGCTGGCATTACTAGATATGTTTGCCGCGATCGTTAATGTTAGTCGTGACGGACGTAAAGCCGATTGGAAAGAATTAAAACGCCTTGTTCCATTGATGATTTTCGGTAGCCTTATTGGTGCGGCGATATTACTTAAAACTAAACCTGAAATATTATTGCTTGCCTTAGGTGTATTTGTTGTTCTCTATTCTGTCTACTCTTTGAGTGGCTTAAAACCAAATCGGAATTTCTCATCGACTGCTTCGTTCCCTTTCGGATTAATTGGCGGCGTATTCAGTGCATTATTTGGTAGCGGTGGTTTTCTATATGCTATTTATCTAAGCGGGCGGATTGAAAATAAAGAGGCTATGCGTATCACTCAAACAACGCTTATTGGTCTCAGTACATTAACGCGAGTAGTAATTTTTGGTTTAGCTGGCGTATATTTCGATACTGATTTAATTTTGTTGGTGTTGGTACTTGCTCCTGGCATGTTAGTTGGTATTACATTTGGTCGGTATATTACGTTGAGAATGTCGCGTGAGCAATTCTTGAAACTGGTTAATATTGTAGTATTAGTTTCTGGTGTGATGTTAATAGTTAAATATTTTTATTAATACTCAAGATAGAGAGTTATAAGGAGTAATAGTATGGCAAGTGTTGATAAGAATGAAATGATGACCGGTGAAGAATATCTTAGTAGCTTAGATGATGGGCGTGATGTATTAATATATGGGCAAAAAGTGCGTAATGTTACGACACATAAGGCATTCCGTAATAGTGCTTATTCGATATCTAGACTCTATGACGCGTTACATAATTCAGATTCTCAGGAGATATTAACCGATATTGATCCTGACGGCTATCGAACGCATCGGTATTTCATGCCGTCCAAGTCCGCTAAGGATTTATTAAAAGCACGAGATGCCATAGCACATTGGGCAAAATTAACCTATGGATTTATGGGAAGAACACCAGATTATAAAGCAGGGTTTACGGCTACGTTGCGTTCGACTCCTGAAATATATGGCTCGTTTAGTGATAACGCTCTATCCTGGTATCGTAAAAGTGCGCGGAAGGTACTATTTCTTAACCACGTATTAGTTAATCCCCCTGTTGGCAGGGCTAAGAATGTTTCAGATATGAGAGATATTTATTTGCATGTCGAAAAGGAAACTGATGCGGGAATCATTGTCAAAGGGGTAAAAATGGTTGCGACGAGTGCGGCAATTTCAAATGCTACCTTTGTTGCACAAAACAGCGCCACCCATTATGAGAAGGGCAGGGAAGAGGATTTTGCTCTATGTCTTATAGTGCCAATGAATTCTCCCAATCTAAAAATAATATGTAGAAAATCTTATGAGTCGTCGGCATTAAGCCCGTTTGATAATCCTTTATCGAGTCGTTTTGACGAAAATGATTCCGTCTTGATTTTCAATAATGTTTTTGTTCCGTGGGAAAATGTATTGATTTATCGAGATATAGAGAGAGCACGAAATTTCTATTCAGTATCTGGTTTTCTTAATCGTTACCCTTTGCAGTCAGGTACAAGATTGGCCGTTAAAATGGATCTGATATGTGGGCTATTTGCTAATGTTTTGAAATCCAATGGTTCAGATCAATTCAGAGGAGTCAGGAGCCATTTGGCTGATATTGTTGCTATACGCAACCTAATGTGGTCGTTAACAGAAAATCTTTGTCAAAATCCCGAAAAAAGAGACGACGGTTCTGTAATACCTAAATTGGATGTGGCCACAACGGTGAGATATTTCAGCACTCAAGTCATGTCACAGTTAAAACCTATATTCAACACGATATTGGGAGGCTCGCCTATTATGCAAGTTTCAAGTTGGTTGGATATTGAAAATACGGAGGTTAGGCCACTGATTGATTGCTATTATCAGGGTACTAACCAATCTGCTATTGAACGCCAGAAACTCATTAAACTTCTTTGGGATGCATTAGGGAGTGAGTTCGCCGGGCGTCATGAACTATATGAACATAATTATGCTGGTAATCATGAACAAATTCGCCTTGATATGCTGAAACATTGTGAAGCCACTGGAATAATGGATCAATGTAATGATTTAGTGAATAAATGTTTATCTGACTATGATTTGAATGGTTGGGTAGATAACGGTTGGCGCTTTGAACCTAATAATATAGAAACATTATAGTCATATTATTTAAATCGTATTTCTATCAGCATTATTACACTATTTAAACTCCTATTATACCCTATGGATTTCAAGTTGCATCGCGACGGCAAGGGAGCGAATCCCCGGGAGCATAGATAACTATGTGACCGGGGTGAGTGAGCGCAGCCAACAAAGAGGCAGCTTGAAAGATAACGGGTATATATTAATGGTGGAGGTTACGATGTTGTACTCAGGAAAATGGAATAGAGAGGAGCTTGATTATTGTGCTTTAAATAATCAATGGCATGTTGTTGCAGATTCTAAGGAGGTCAAAAATAATCGACCAAAAGCGATTCGTTTATTAGGTGAAGAATTGGTGCTTTGGCGAGATAATGAGAATAAAATACACGCATGGAAAGATTATTGTGGACATCGGGGCGCTAAACTATCATTAGGTTGTATTAAAAATGGGAATATTGAGTGCCCATATCATGGATGGCGATATGACGCTAAAGGGAATTGTACTTTTACACCTGCGCATCCGAATAATATCCCACCTTCGTCAAAGAGATTGATTTTCTGTCACTATGCAGAAGAAAAATATGGTTTTATATGGGTAAGCCTGTTAGAACCATTGCGTCCTATTCCTTTCTTTCCAGAATGGGATAAACCCAATTTCAGGAAAGTGGTTGCAGGCCCTTATTATTATAAAGCTAATGCGTTAAGGTCATTGGAAAACTTTATAGATGCCTCGCATTTTCCTTTTGTTCATGCCAATCTTAACGGCTTGCCTGATGCTCCAGAGGAGATAAAGAAATATACTGTTAATCAAGATGATCGTGGGCTTCATTCTTCTGAAATTAGTGTATTTCAACCTTATGGCGACCATCGGGGAATACCGGTTACTGCACGTTATTGCTACTCAGTACTCAATCCTACGACTGCTTATTTTGAGAAAAAGACCGGGGATATTGAGCGTTTTTGTACTTTCTTCAATGCGACCCCAGTTGATGAAGATGAATGTATTATATGGCTGATTGTTGCAATTAATTTTGGTCATGACCTTACATTGGAACAAATACTTTCCAGACAAGATACCGTATTTGAACAAGACAGAATTATTGTTGAATCTCAACGACCAGTAAGATTGCCGCTTGATCCACGGCAAGAAATGCATCTCAGTAGTGATCGAATGGGGTTGGAATACCGTCGATGGTTAAAAATATTGGGGCTTAAAGCATGTGAAGTCATTCTCTCAGAAACAAGAGAATCTCATTTTTAGTTTCCTATTTAAAAAAGGTATTAGAATGAATAATGATTTTAGATTATATCGACTTGTCGATCGCGAATCTAATGCGCGTACTTATTCGCGAAATATAGACAGGATATTAAGTAAAGGGAAATTGTCTTATGTATATGACAGTGAAAATAAAGAATATATTGATTGTTTAGCTTGTGCCGGCGCTTTACCACTTGGGCATAATCATCCTTTTGTAAAGCAAAAAGTTATTGAGTTTTTGGAATCTGGTCAATTACAGCAGGCTTTGGATATAGCAACCCCCGCGAAAATCAACTTTGTTGAACAGCTTTATCAAATATTGCCTCAAAGTTTTGCTCGTCAGGCAAAAATACAATTTTGTGGTCCAACGGGGACTGATGCGATAGAAGCAGCGTTAAAATTATTTAAAACAGCCACCGGACGGCGTTCT
Organism: Photorhabdus hainanensis; assembly: GCF_018448965.1. Taxonomy (NCBI): domain Bacteria; kingdom Pseudomonadati; phylum Pseudomonadota; class Gammaproteobacteria; order Enterobacterales; family Morganellaceae; genus Photorhabdus; species Photorhabdus hainanensis. The sequence continues at coordinate 89,056 of NZ_RCWD01000018.1, forward strand.
ATTGTTGTATTTCAGGGGGCTTACCACGGTATGACTCATGGCGCACTTTCTTTGATGGGTAATTTGGCGCCAAAGAGATCTGTGACAGGGCTTTCTGCTGAAATTCAGTTTCTACCTTATCCATATATTTTCCGTAGCCCCTTTGGTGCAAATACCAGTGTCAGCGAAACGGAGCGCTTGAGTCTTGTAAGCCTGGAAAATCTCCTTAGTGATCCAGAAAGTGGTATAACCAAACCTGCAATGGTGCTGGTTGAGGTTATTCAGGGTGAAGGTGGCTGTATTCCGGCGAGTGCTAATTGGTTACACCAGATCCGGGAAATAACCGCGCGACATGATGTTCCTCTGGTTATTGATGAAGTACAGACAGGAATTGGGCGTACGGGTGATATGTTTGCTTATGAATTCGCTGATATCACGCCTGACGCGATTATTCTTTCTAAAGCGATAGGGGGAGGATATCCGCTTGCAGTGCTTCTCTATCGAGACATATATGATCAGTGGCTGCCGGGTGCGCATGCCGGTACATTTCGAGGTAATCAGATTGCTTTAGTCAGTGGCGCTGCTACCTTAGATTTCATCCAGCGAGAAAATCTTCTCGATCAGATTAACTATACAGGTAATCTCCTGAAAAACAGATTGTTTGAATTACAAGATGATTATCCTGCTATTGGTGATGTGCGTGGTCGGGGGCTTATGTTGGGTTTAGAATTAATTGATTTAAATTCTCCTCCTGATGCGCTTGGGCATCCTTTAGCTAATGGAAAATTAGCTCAAATGGTAAAAAAGTGTTGTTTTGATGCAGGCTTAATTATCGAGAGTGGAGGGCGGCAAAGTGCTGTTTTGAGGATGTTGCCTCCTTTGATCATTACTCCTCAAGACGTAAATAATATTGTAGAGCGTTTAAGAACAGCATTTTCTATTGCTTGCTCAAACTATAATTATCAGCCATCGTGAAGCAAAATAATTTAAGGAGAGATTATGAAAAACTCTTCATCAATTTATGATATCTTGGGTATTGGATTTGGGCCTGCTAATATTGCTTTATCTATTGCTTTAGAGGAATTAGCCCCGCATTTTTCAGTCCGGTTTATTGAGCGTCAACAAAGCGCATGTTGGCAGCCAGGAATGATGTTGCCGGGATCTGATATTCAAAATCATCCGTTGCGTGATTTGGTTACGCCAAGAAATCCCAAAAGTCATTATTCGTTCACCAATTTCCTTTATGAAACTGATCGATTATATCAGCACCTTAATTTACCTTTGCATTATCCTTTGCGTTTAGAATATGCGCAATATATAAGTTGGGCGGCGAATTTTTTCAATGATCAGGTTGATTACGATTGTGAGGCGACAGAGATCTTGCCTGTTCTGGATAGCCAAAGTGAATATATAGATCATTATTGTGTCAATACCGTTAAAGGAGATATCTATAGAGCGAGAAGTATTGTCCTTGCTCCCGGCCGTACTCCTTTCATACCTGAACCTTTTAATCAATTGAAAGATGCGCGTGTTGTTCATCTTAACCATTATTTGCCTTCATTAGATCAGGCCAGGAAATACAGTAATTCTTTAAGCGTTGCGGTTATTGGCGGCAGTCAAAGCGCAGTAGAAATTCTATTACACGCCAGTACCCAAAATGATATCAAAAGACTCGTTGGCGTCACCCGGAATTTTGGATTCCGGCAGAAAGACACGAGTCCTTTCTCTGATGAAGTTTATTTCCCTGAATTTGTCGATACATTCTATGAAGCTACGCCGGAAAATAAGGCTCGCCTTCGTCGAGAATTGGTACATACGAATTATTCGTCGGCAGATATTGATGTTTTGAATCAATTGTATATTAAACAGTATGAAAATAAACTGTCACATCAAAATTCAATGCAGATATTAACTTGCAATGAAATAGTGGATTGCCGGAGTATTTCAAATGGCATACTGCTAAAAAGTCGAAACTTTATTAATAGCAATGAATTTGAAGAGTGTTTTGATTTAGTTGTACTTGCTACTGGATTCCTTGATTTAGGCACTGGAGAACGCCAGGAGAGTTATCCTAAGTTATTATTACCTATTAAGAAATTACTGACCAATCAGGGAGATATATTGTCTATAGGAAGAGATTACAGGGTGAAATATTTAACGAAGGGGGATTTTACTCCTATTTATTTAAATGGATTGTGTGAATCGACTCATGGTATGGGTGATGCTGGTTCATTTAGTTTGCTTGCATTGCGTTCTAAAACAATTGTCGATTCGTTAAGTCAACATTTATCTCGAGCCAGATGGGTATAAGAAATATGCCTAACATTTTGTGCTAGAAATGGTTTAATTGTCTATTGAGAGTGAAATATATAACATTAAGAATGGAAATATTATTTAAATAGATGTTGAAATTGATGAAGAAAATTTAGAGGATAATTAATATTATGAAAACTTTCTCGTTCCATTATCATGAATTCATTTGCAAAAATGTAGAGTTATTATGGCGATTTATTGATGCATACCCTCTGGCATTAATAACGCGTTATATGAGCACTGGTTTCATTACTAGCCATATTCCTTTATTCCAAGGTGTTGATAATATGTTATTCGGGCATACAGATCGTCGTAATCCTATGGTTAATGATCTTGTTTCATTTGATGCGCATATTGTATTCATAGGACCATCCAGTTATATCCCTCCTGAGGCTTATAAGAATAGGCAGTTGCCTACGTGGAATTATACGGCAGTACATATGGATGCCAGTATTGATATTATTGTAGAATCTTCAATGAATTTAAATACTTTGCTAGAAACCAGTGAGCGTTTGGCTATTAGTAAGGATTCTTTCCGACCAAATAAGGAAGATCCTCGCGTAGTTAAGAATTTACCTGGAATTCTGGGACTGAACGTTGTGCCGAAATACATTGAAGGTCGTTTTAAATTATCTCAGGATAAACCATTCATTGATCACGAGTCAGCTATGCAGTGGCTACTAGATAATAATCCGTCGGAGTTTGATTCATTAATTAAAAGTTTAATCAATGATTAGAATTATTTTTATGAAAACAGAATAAATAATATATTAATAATAATGAGGGTTATCATGTCTATAGTAAAGATAAACAATATATTTAAACGGTAGTTCCTTGCAAAAAGCGTTATTATTATAAGGGCTTAAGACCTGTGAATTTATGACCACTTTCGTGAATACATATGTTAGTGGCGCTAAAGTTCTAAAGCTGAATAAGGGAACAATGCCGAGTAGGGGGAGCTGTTTGTCATGCGGCCATCACTTCTACTAGTTTTGTGGCCTACGCATGGTCAATTGAATTTACTATCAAGTAGTAAGTAATGAGCCAGATTATTCTATTAAAGATATCTGGCTCATTTTGTGTTTTGACATTTTTCCTGATGTGGTGGCTGTTATTCAATCGGTTATTATGATTTTTAATAGCTGATCTGATTTCAATGCGAAATATTTTTCTCTATTGCTATAACTGTATGAATTTTTGATTATCTATCTGTTATATTTTTTAACTTGAATTTTCTGTTGATTATATAATTACTAGCTACTACTATTAGGAAGGTTTCTTCTTTACTGTATGTTTAGTGTAAATAACGTAATATATGGATTATCTAGCACTAGGTTAAAAATAAAAAATATACGGTAATTTAATTTGTTATTATAAATTAATGTTGAATGCTTATTTTTTTTGGTTTTTATTTTCTTTGGTCTTTTATTGACGCACTATTGGTTCTGCACTATTTTTAAAGTTGAAAAGTGTGTTTATTTTTTATAAGTTTATGGATTATGATGGTTGAATATGGATGTTCAGTAAATTAGTTAAGTTTTTTAGTTTGATATGGTTTTCTATATTTATAACTTGGTGTGAATTTAACCTTATAAGGAATAATATATTATGATTGATCAAAATAATTCTAATAATATAGTTGCACCTAATGTAACGATTTCTGATGTAACTGTGTCTTCCATTCAAATTGCTCCAGAGATAGCCAGAAACAATGTTCATATAATAATTGTTGATGACAAAGGCGCTTCAAGGGATTTTCTTTTGGATAATTCTGATGGTGGTTATCAAGGGAGTGGTAGTTTAATAGCTTTGATTCTTGCACATCTTAATTCAAAGAAAGTCACTATTAGAACTACCGGATATGAATATAATAAACATGGATATATCAACGGCGTATTAATTAAGGAGGATAAGGGAGGTGGCGGCGGAACTGGTGGTGGAACTGGCGGCGGAACTGGTGGTGGAACTGGTGGTGGAACTGGTGGTGGAACTGGTGGTGGAACTGGCGGTGGAACTGGTGGTGGAACTGGCGGCGGAACTGGCGGCGGAACTGGCGGTGGAACTGGTGGCGGAACTGGTGGATAATAAAGGACGGTAAAAACTAGGAATGATCGGAGTGAAAATTCCTATAGAAAATATTATTCGCTATTATTTACGTTAAAGGTATTAAAAGTCTATCCCATTAAATTATTTTATTTTCCATTTTAAACTTTGGCCGTATTCAAACTGTCAGCAAAATAATGTCCATTGGGATAAATAGTGAATTGGAATTAATTTTGAATAAAAACCCTGATGTTTAATCTTCGGGGTTTTTAATTTTTAATAACTGAACATACATTGAGCTTGAGGATAAAGGTATTTATAAATCCCTGATGTATATTTTTTTAGTTTTATTTTTCTGGGTTGTCAAGTGTTGTTAAAAAGGTATTCTAATTAATACTATTTAATAAAAAATAAGGATCTTTCGTTAATATACATTGCCTAAAAATAGGCAAGATGGTGTTTTTTATCTGCTTGCTGGTTAGATAAAGATATTTCACATTATTGTTATGATTTATATGAAAATATTTTTATTTTTAAATTATACTAATTGGTTTATTCGCAGTGGATTAATAAAACTGAATGAATCTTATAGTCATTTAAGTTAGCCAATAGTTCTCTGAAAAATCCTTATTTGGTTTTTTGAACAATTAGGATGTTAATGAATTCAGATAGCATAAAAATCAAATGGTCAATAAAATATTGACCATTAGGGAATACTATCAATGAGGTTATTATGGACTCGGTTATTGCTTATGATCTAAGAAGTACATTAATTCAGGTAGATTGCCATTTTCTCTGAATCTGGCAGGTGTGGTATTAAAGTGTTTTTTAAAGATCCGAGTGAATGTTGCCTGAGAACTGAACCCATACTGTAAGGCGATATCAAGGATTGGTAAGTTTTCTTCACGTAGAGATCTTGCTGCTTCATGTAAACGCCGTTTGCGAACATATTCACCCAGGGTATAGCCTTTCACTTCTTTAAACACTCTTTGTAGATGCCACTTTGAATAACCGCTTTTGTCAGCAATGGTCGCTATTTTTATACCTTCGTTACGTTCGAGCTGAGTTTCGAGCCATCTGACAATATCATTTACTACATTTTCTGACATTTTCACCTCCCACTAATGGTGGGCTAGTTGCTAAAACATTAGATTTCGTTAGTTATTCTTATAAGGATAATAACGATGGTTACTAATGTGTGTATTTTAAAATAAATCCGGGATATCTATAGGCAAAAAGTGCTATTTATAATTGATAATTATTATCATTTGCGCAAGTTTCCTTTGTTTTAATAATAATTAGCATCAAATGATCTTCACTAATTTATTTAAAACAGTATCATCGTTCGTCATTTAATTTAATGGAGGTTGTAATGCAATCGGACTTGATTTTTTTAACGAAAAAATTGGCATTTTTTGTTCTTTATGCTCTGATTTTAACTATGGTTATAGGCGCACTCTTTATTGATATTATTTATTTGCAAAATGGGGTGAAAGAGAGTTCATTAACTGAAATTTCTCAGGAAAGTATCCTGCTTGTTATTTCTGCTATATTCCTGTTAGAAGCAAAGAAGAATAGTCAATTGCGCCCCGCATTAATCTTGATATCAGGTTTTTTTGCTTGTTTATTGATAAGGGAGCTGGATACTATTTTCGATGAAATATTTCATGGCGCCTGGGCATGGGTTGCTATTCCGTTAGCGTTAATTTGTATTTTTTATGCTGTTCGTAAAGGCCGGGATACATTGGTTGGGCTTGTGCATTTTACGCGCCATCAAAGTTACAGCATGATGGTTGCGGGTATTTTGTGTGTACTGGTTTTTTCCCGTTTGTTTGGTATGGGAGAATTATGGCAAGGTTTGATGCTCGAAAATTTTGATCGAACTGTGAAAAATATGGTTGAAGAGGGGTGTGAACTTCTGGGTTATTGCTTGTGCCTGATTGCAACTTTCTGGTATCTGCCCGATGCAATAAAATTTCGTAAGTGAAAAGTAAGACAGGCAAGAGATTGAAATAATTTGCCTGTCAGATTTGCTGTTATTGCCTCAAATAAATCTGAGGTTGCTGGGTTTCGGGATGGCGGGTAATACCAAGATCTGCTTGATACCATTTTCTCAAAGTATGATCATTTAGTACCTCTTCTGGTGTACCCGCAGCGACAAGTTTCCCTTTATGTAACAGAAAGATTTTATCTGCATAGAGAGCAGCAAGATTCAGGTCATGTAAAACACAGCACATAGCCATAGGTTGTTCCCGAGTTAGTCGGTAAAGCAGACGCAAAGTATGTTGCTGGTGGTAGAGATCCAGGGCTGATGTCGGTTCGTCAAGAAATAAACAGCATTCTATTGGTGTTGGATACCAAAGTTGAGCCAGGACGCGAGCGAGTTGTACTCTTTGCTGTTCACCACCGGAGAGTTGCCGGTAGTCACGATGACGTAACTCCTGGCAATCCGTCTGCTCAACAACGGTATCGATCGCTGTCTGTTTATGATGGATACCATGAGGAGAGCGTCCCATAGCGATCACTTCTTCCACACTGAAAGGGAAAGCGAGTGAGTTATGTTGACGCATGACGGCGCGAGTACGGGCTAATTGTTCCGCCGGCCATTGCTCAATGGGTATTCCATGTAAATAACATTGTCCATGTTCAGGTTTTATATATCCCGTTAATAGTCGCAATAATGTGGATTTCCCAGCGCCATTTGGCCCAATGATGGCGACAATCTCGCCTTTATTTACCGAGAGCGAAACATTATCAATTATTTTCTGGTTGCCAATTGAGTAGCTTAAATTCTGTGCTTGCAGAGAAATATTGTTTTTTATGGCATCCATTATGCACGGTTCCCCGGTTGTTTGAGTATCAACCATAGAAAATATGGACCGCCGATTAAACCAGTGATAAGGCCAACGGGCATTTCTGCCGGGGAGACCAATGTTCTTGCCAGTGTATCCGCGGTAAGCAAAAGAGAAGCTCCGCCTAACGCAGCACCGGGAAGCAGCCAATTATGATCACCGCCAAATCGCATTCTGATCAAATGTGGGATAACTAGCCCAACAAATCCAATAACACCACTTAATGCAACAGCGCTGCCAATAAGCAGAGCGCTGAGTAGTAATAACTGGAATTTAGTGCGCTGGACATTTATACCAAGATAGTGGGCCTCTTCATCTCCTAATTGCAGCAAATTCAGTTTACGGGCCTGGCTGAAAGTTAGGATAGTGGCGGGAATAATTAAAGAAGCGGTAATTGCCAACGTCGGCCACTCTATCTGGCTGAGTGAACCCATCATCCATAAGGAGAATTGCCGTAGCTGTTGATCGTCACTGAGATAGCTCAGGACGCCAATAGCAGACATACAAAGGGCATTGATAGCAATCCCGGCGAGTAATAAGCGGGCCAGATTTCCGTAGTTATATTTATTGAGTGAAAAAATCAGTAATGAAATTAGTAGGCTGCCAATAAAAGCAGCGATAATATGCCCGTACATAGCAATTACAGATGGTAGGCTAACGGGCAGAACAATTGCCATTGCAACCATCAGTGCGGCTCCACTGCTGATACCTAGCAGACCAGGATCAGCCAGTGGATTGCGAAATAATCCTTGCATTACAGCGCCGGAAGCCGCTAAAGCACAGCCAACCAGTATGGCTAATAGCACCCTCGGTAATCTGATATTAAGCCAGATTTGCCACTGTGGATCACTAATGGAAGATTCCCATAATGTCTTGAAAGATAATGATAATGCGCCAATATTGGCAGAGCCGATAGCCAGCCCGGACAATAACAAACAAAGAAACGCTAAACCCAATCCCGGAGACTTCATACGGCTCATTGAGTCTTCTCCGCCGCCTGTCTGAGTTGTTTCATTACTGAGGGGGTTTCGAGGCCAAAACCGAGTAGCCCCATATCATCTACAATTAAAACCTGTTGTTTCTGGCCGGCAGGGGTATGTTTCAAGCCGGGCAATTGCCAGATTTTATCCAAACCGCCCATTGATTTAATCCCATCTTCCGTTACCAATAGCAGATCTGGTGCGCTGGCAATAACACCTTCCTGGGAAAGTGGACGATAATTATTGAAACCTTGCATGGCATTAGTGGCGCCGACAGCGCGAATCATTTTGTCCGCGGCGGTTTTTTGCCCGGCGGCCATTGGCATGATACCCCCGTGACTCATGACAAACAGAATACGGGTGGGCAATGCGGTTGTCGGTATTTCCGCCAGCGATTTTTGATATTGCTGAATCAGTTGTTCACCACGTTCAGCTTGATTGACCGCCTTAGCGACGGTCTTAATTTTTTCAGGAACGGCTTCTAACGCTGCTTTTCCGGTTATCTGAATCACTTCTACGCCAGAATCCTGGAGTTGCTTAAGCGCCAGTGAAGGTTTTGCCAACTCACTGGTTAGAACCAGTGTCGGATTCATAGAGAGAATACCTTCAGGGTTGAGCATTCTCATATAGCCGACATCGGGTAAAGTAAGCAATTCGGTTGGTTTCTGGCTGGTGCTGTCTCTGGCGACAACTTTTTCACCTTCACCAAGTGCAAAAACAATTTCAGATACATCGCCACCGATAGTGACGATCCGTTCAGTGGAAAAAGCACTGAACGATGATACCGCGAGGACAAATGTCAGAAGCCATTGTTTCATGCTATACACTCTTCCTGTTCTGATTGCAGTTTTGGCAGAGCAGCTATTTGCTCACGCCACTGAGTTTGTTCAGGAGTGCCTTCTGTACGCTGACCAAACAGTTGAGCAATTTGGTTGCCATTAGCATCAAATAGCTCAAGGCTAGTGACAAAACCATCCTCTGTTGGCTTACGAGTTACCCAGCTTTCAGCGATAGCACTCTCTATTAAATGTAGTGTGAAATTGCGGTTAAAGATATTAATCCATTTCTGATCTGAGTTTTCTTCCTGATATGGCATCAGACGTTCCAGCTTTCCGGTGAAAATTTGTACGCAGCCGTGGTTGCTGACGAAAATCATGATTTCATTCTGATCGTTATAAGCGGTGTTGATAAGCTCATTCAGTGCGGAATTTTCCACCTTGTAAGCCAGATCATCCTGTACCGCATTGAAAATTTGCTGGCGGTTCAGGTTATGGCGTTTAAGTAACGTGAAGAATTGATGAACGTTAGTCATTGCTCGCCACTCTTCATCAAGCTGGGCTTTCAGTTCATTTGTTACGGTTGAATAGGTGGTTTCTTCTATAGGTTTGATGACCAATTCAGGGTTGTTTTCTGTCTGATATTTTTCAATCAGTGTTTCCCAGGCTGCCATATCAGTATTGTCTGTTGCATAAACTTTATGCAGTGCATCACCCTGACGATCAAAAAATTGAATGCTGTGGCGCATACCATTTTTTGCGGGTTCAACCAGATAAAATACACTATTCCAATGTTCAAAGAATATTCTTAAGTCGATTTCACGAGGATTCAGGACCAGCCCTGCATGACTGCTGAAACGTGTATTTTCATAACGGCCAATCTGTTCATGAACAGCAAAATCGTTGCGGGTGATCGCTTTAGTTTCACCAACAATAGCCAACTCTTCCAGTAAAGTTGGGGCGTCAACATTAAGGCGTTTGGCATCGATGCCAACGCGGCTATGCAATAATTCACCTTCACTGACATTCAGATAGGCCGCCAAATCACGGGCATATTTGGCTTTATTATCAGCTTTGGCTTGCAAGTAACGTTCATAAAGTGACGAATTCACAGTTTAACTCCTTGAAATATATTTATTTAATTACCACTGGTAACTGACTAACAGTTTGGCGTTGCGGCCATCCTGAGGCGTTCCTTGTGGCGAGTAGTATTCTTTATCAAAAGCATTGCCCAAAACTGCCGTGGTAGTCACACCTTTTAGCATTCCTTCACCTTGATAGCTGACATAGAAATCATTAATGCCGTAGCCAGCTTGTTGTTTAGGATCTCTACCTCTGGCATCTTTACCTTTGAAATTAGTATGCTTGGTGAATTGACCTACCCAGCCGACAGAGAAACCGGTCTGTGCAATAGGGATATCCAAGATGCTGGTGATAGTATCTGGGCTAAGGTTATCTAGAGAATCACCGCTTTGTTCATCTTTACCTTCTGTGCGGTTGTAAGCCAGTTCCCAGGAGAACAGATTGGATTCATAGTTTATGGAAGCATCCCATCCCCAGATCTTGGCTCTAGATATATTGATAGATGTTGTATTCCTTCCTCGATTGACTACATCTGACTTAATATAATCTTTAGCTTTAGTATCAAAATAACTCGCTTTGAATTTCAGTTCGTCATTATCTGCCAGTAGATTATCGAAACGTAAACCAAAACCAGACTCCCACGTCTCATTACTTTCTGGGCGGAGATTTGGATTAGGAGTCCAGAAGTTTCCGGGATAGTGCATAGAATCGTTATACATTTCTCCCATTGTCGGGGCGCGGAAAGCTTGGGCATAAGAGGTGAACAGCATCGACCAGTCAGTTGGCGTGATACTGATAGCGCCTTTGGAAGACCATTTATCCGCGCTGACAGCCTCATCTTTAGAATTGGTTCCTTTGTACTTGTCATAGCGAGTGCCGGCGATAATAGAGACTGGCAGGTCGCGCAGCGTCATCTCATCTTGCAACCAGCCGGAATAAAAGCGGATATCAGCGTCAGGGAAGCTATCTGTATTGCCGTTTGGGGTCTGTTTCTGTTTGTAAGTTTCACCACCGTAGGTAAATTGATGCGCCAGCGGGCTATCTGTCCACAGGCGGGAGCGGTTTTCCAATTTTACGCCATAGGTTTTCTGCTTACGGCCTTCGAACCCTTTTCCTTTAGTACGGGCATCAATAGTGATATCAGAATAATAGAGGTCAGTTTTAGCATTTAACCAATCATATTCCGCTGGATTTAATTGGTAGCTAAGTTGGGCGTCACGTTGAGTTGTCGTGCGGTCAGTCCAACTGCCAGGGTCTTTATTTTTTCCGGTGAGAGTTTGTGGATTTTTAGGTTGATTAGCTTCATTACGGTAGTAACGTAATTGGCTGCTCAAGGATTGGTTGTCATCAATTTTCCAGCTGCCTTTTGCCATCAGGTTACTGATAAATTCATCATTATCGCCAACCACGCCATTACTGTGGCGGATATTACCTGAATCACGGGTACTGAAGGCAAATACGCCATCCAGGGATTCCGATTTCGCGAAAGTCGCACCACCGAAGCCCATACTATGGTCACCGGTTGCACCGCGGGCGAAAACGCGGAATCCGTGATCTTGACCTGCTTGCAAAAGGTCTGCTGCATCAACGGTTTGATAAGCGATCACACCGCCTAAGGCGCCACTGCCGTAAAGTAGGGCGGAAGGGCCGCGTACAACTTCGACTTGTTTAATTAATGCCGGGTCCAGGAACGTACCATTGATATGACCGGTATCGGTACCTTGGCGAATACCGTCAATCAATGTCAAAACACCTTTTGGACCATAACCGCGCAGACTAACATCTTGCCCATTAGCACGGTTTGTACCGGCTATGTTAATGCCGGGTATTTTTCTGATGAGGTCGTTAGCATTACCTGCTGTCTGACTTTGTGGTGATTTACTGTTTATCACAGTGACCATCATGGGAGCTTCGAAACTATCCCTTTCATTACCTGTGGCATAAACAGTTATCACATCACGGGATGATGATTTATCACTGCCGGAATCGGACGATTTTGTTGCTGCATGAGCAGAAATAGTACTAATAATCGCTAAACTTAACGCTGATAGTTTAAGTGTTGATCTTGCAGATTGAGACATCAGACGAATCTCCATAATAATATTTTATGAGTTATGGATATAGCTGGCTGCCCCGATACGCGATCTGGGTGGCTGGCTGAGTTATTATTTTATTTAGTTAGTATCAGCTTACCGGCTTTAGTTTGGCGTAATTGGTAGAATTCTCCTTGGTGACGAATTCTGGTAATTCCTAGCTCACCTAATAGTTGTTTACTGTCAATGTAGCCAATTTCTACAATTTCAGTAGGATAGGTGCTGTATCGTTCTTCAAGCGTAATGCAAGAACGTTGGTGACATATTTTAGTCATAAAACCACTTTGCGAATACTAACTATTATCATAGTGAGAATTATTATCGTTATATGGGGAGGCGACTTCAAGCAATATTTTTGGTGGTCATGATCATCATATTAATAAAATTTACCTAATTTGTTGTCAGTTAGCCTTTTATGAATGAATAAAGGCTAACTCAGAATAAGGATTCAGAAACGGTAACTTACTGCTTCGGCGAGAATGTCAATAAGTTGTTCTGTATCTTGCCAGTTTAGACAAGGATCTGTGATCGATTGACCGTAATTTAGCGGTTGTCCTTGAATGATTTTCTGGGTGCCTTCAACCAGAAAACTTTCAGCCATCACACCGACAATAGCAGTAGAACCCTCTTGAATCTGTTGGCCCACCTCTTTTGCTATAGTCAGTTGGCGTTTATGTATTTTTTGACAATTTCCATGACTGAAATCGACAACTAAATGTTCTGGTAAATTAAATTCGCGTAGCTGGGTACAAGCTATAGCGATATCTTGGGCGCTGTAATTAGGCTGTTTGCCTCCACGCATAATAATGTGGCCGTATGGGTTGCCTTCGGTTTGATAGATAGTCATTTGACCGTGCTTATCAGGCGAGAGAAATGTGTGACAGACACTGGCTGCGCGGATTGCATCTATGGCGATACGAATGTTGCCGTCCGTTCCGTTTTTAAAGCCAACAGGGCAGGAGAGGGCGGAGGCCATTTCACGGTGAATCTGGCTCTCTGTTGTTCTGGCTCCGATAGCGCCCCAACTGATCAGATCGGCAATATATTGGCCGGTCGCCATATCCAGAAATTCGGTTGCCGTGGGTAAACCCAATTCATTGACGTCGACCAGTAATTTCCGGGCCAAAGTAATTCCCCGATTTACCTGGCAAGAGCCGTCGAGATAGGGATCTGAAATTAAACCTTTCCAGCCTACTACTGTGCGCGGTTTCTCAAAATAGGCGCGCATAATAATCTCCAGTCTGTGCTGGTATTTTTCACGCAATCTGTTCAGTCGCTGTGCATAATCTAAAGCAGCATCAATATCATGAATAGAACAAGGACCGATGATTACCATAAGCCGTGGGTCATTCCCGCAGAGAATATCGGCAATGCGTTTCCGTGACGCTGTAACATTGTTAGCGATTTTTTCGGAGACGGGAAATTGAATTGCAAGAGCTTGAGGTGTTACCAAACTATCGACACGGTAAGTCTTTAAACCATCTGTTTTGTACATATATTTTCTCAAAGTTCGTTTCACATTAGCAGGCAGATCTATAGGTAATTGAAATTACAATAAACGAAAACGACTAAGTTAAACAAATGATATAATTAATCATATGATAAATTTTTTTCCATTATTCCTATTGATATATTTTTAAAACATTCGTCGGTTTAGCTTCATCATGTCGATTATTTTGGTCGAGATTTCTTCAACAGAATAATTGGTGGTGTTAAGATAATTAATCTTATTTTTACGGAATAAAGCTTCAACTTCTGAAATTTCTATTCTACATTGCCTTAATGACGCGTAACGGCTATTTTCTCGACGTTCTTCCCTAATCGCCGCCAGCCGTTCAGGGCTTATAGTTAAACCGAATAACTTATGCTGAAATTGTTTTAATGTCGTAGGTAATTGTAAATTGTCCATATCATCCGCAGTGAAAGGATAATTTGCCGCCTGAATACCAAATTGCATGGCTAAATAGAGGCTGGTGGGTGTTTTCCCACAGCGGGATACGCCCAATAGGATAACCTGTGCCTGATCAAGATTACGCAGAGAGATACCATCATCATGGGCCAGGGCATAATCAATAGCCGCTATGCGCGCATCGTACTGACTGAGATTCTTTTCAGTCAGACCGTGGGTGCGATTAAGTTCGGGTTTGGGTTCCAATCCGGTTTCTTGCTGTAATGGGGCAACTAGTGTCTGTACAATATCCTGACAAAATCCTTCGCTGCTGGTAATAATATTTTTCACTCCAGAAGAGATAATGGAATAGAAAACTAAAGGTCTTATACGCGTATCTTGATATATCTGGTTTATTTGTTGCTTTATTTCTTTTGCGCGGGTTTCACTTGCGACAAAAGGAAGCGTATAAGCAGTTATTTTGATGGGAAATTGTGATAAGACAGCATGGCCCAATACTTCCGCGGTAATTGCCGTGCCATCTGAAATAAAGAAAACGGTACGTTCAACATTCTCAACGCCTTCAACATTATTACGTTCCGCTGATGTTGCTAATCTGAATTCCGCCATGATACTTATAGTGACCTTTTATTGTTTAGTTGAATAAAACTGGGTATCGATTTTCTGCAAAGTATACCTAAGAAAAAAATAATGTGTTGGGTTGATCGATTCACCTTTCTATGTGTGCGAAAACATTGTGTTAATCTATTTATGGCTGCTCTATGCAGCGCCAATTTTCCGATTTGTACCCAAATGCTAAAAGGATTGTTTTAATGCCCAATAATGACCTCACCCCGCGTAATGTGCTTTGGTATAACCAATTAGGTATGCATGATATTGACCGGGTTGGTGGTAAAAACGCCTCCCTGGGAGAAATGATCACTCACCTGTCAGAATTGGGGGTTTCTGTCCCGAATGGTTTCGCTACGACAGCACAGGCATTTAATGATTTCTTGGAACAAAGTGGCGTCAATCAGCGTATTTATGATTTGCTGGATGAAACGGATGTTGATGATATTAATCAACTCTCTAAAGCCGGTGCGCAAATTCGCCAATGGGTGATTGATACGCCATTTACGCCACAACTGGAAAAAGATATTCAGGATGCTTATCAACTGTTGTCTGAAGGAGAGCCAGAAGCTTCTTTTGCTGTACGTTCTTCGGCCACCGCTGAAGATATGCCTGATGCCTCTTTTGCCGGGCAGCAGGAAACTTTTCTAAACGTGCAAGGCATTGATGCGGTGATGGTTGCTATCAAGCATGTGTTTGCTTCGTTGTTTAATGATCGCGCTATTTCCTATCGTGTCCATCAAGGATATGACCATCGAGGAGTTGCGCTATCCGCGGGTGTACAACGTATGGTGCGTTCCGATCTCGCCTCTTCCGGTGTGATGTTCACTATTGATACTGAATCAGGATTTGATCAGGTTGTTTTTATTACCTCTGCTTACGGATTGGGTGAGATGGTTGTTCAGGGCGCAGTGAACCCGGATGAGTTCTATGTTCATAAGTCAACTCTGAATAAGGGAAAACCGGCAATTGTGCGGCGTAATCTGGGTTCTAAAAAACTGCATATGATCTATGCTGACAATAAAGAACATGGTAAGCAGGTACGTATCGAAGATGTAGCAGAATCACAACGCAATCGTTTCTCTTTAGCGGATGAAGAAGTTGAGGCATTAGCGCGTCAGGCATTATTAATTGAAAAACATTATGGCCGGCCAATGGATATTGAATGGGCTAAAGATGGTCATAACGGCAAATTGTACATTGTTCAGGCGCGTCCTGAGACTGTCCGCTCAAACCAGCAGGTTATGGAGCGCTACCAACTGAATGAACAAGGTCAGGTATTGGTGGAAGGGCGTGCCATAGGTCATCGTATTGGCGCAGGTCGAGTAAAAGTTATTCACAACTTGAATGAAATGGATCGCATCCAACCGGGTGATGTTCTGGTCACTGATATGACCGATCCCGATTGGGAGCCTATTATGAAAAAAGCCGCTGCGATTGTGACTAACCGAGGCGGACGGACTTGTCACGCAGCGATTATCGCCCGTGAATTGGGCATTCCCGCGGTTGTTGGATGCGGTGATGCAACGGAACGTTTGAAAGAGAATCAGCCGGTGACAGTTTCCTGTGCGGAAGGTGATACGGGTTTTGTTTATCAGAATCAACTGGACTTTACTGTACAAAGTTCTCAGGTCGATCAGTTACCGGAGCTTGATGTAAAAATTATGCTAAACGTCGGCAATCCAGATCGTGCATTTGATTTTGCCCGATTGCCGAATGACGGCGTAGGTCTTGCTCGTTTGGAGTTTATTATTAATCGGATGATTGGCGTACATCCTCGCGCATTACTGGAGTTTGATCAGCAAACTCTGGAGTTACAGCAGGAGATAAAATCGCTGATGGCCGGTTATGACAATCCGGTTGAATTCTATATTGGGCGCTTGACTGAGGGGATTGCCACTCTGGCGGCTGCGTTCTGGCCGAAACGGGTTATTGTGCGTTTGTCCGACTTTAAATCTAATGAATATGCCAATCTGGTTGGCGGTGACATTTATGAACCTGATGAAGAGAACCCCATGCTAGGTTTCCGTGGGGCGGGGCGTTATGTTTCTGACAGTTTCCGTCGCTGTTTTGCGTTGGAGTGCGAGGCCGTTAAACGCGTACGTAATGATATGGGGTTGACCAACGTCGAAATTATGATCCCGTTTGTTCGTACGGTAGCTCAGGCTGAAGCGGTTATTGCTGAACTGGCATCCCAAGGGTTGAAGCGCGGCGAAAATGGATTAAAAGTCATTATGATGTGCGAGATTCCGTCCAACGCAATTCTGGCAGAACAGTTCCTTGAACATTTTGATGGCTTCTCTATTGGTTCTAATGACATGACTCAATTGACTCTTGGTTTGGATCGGGATTCTGGGGTGGTATCTGAACTATTTGACGAACGTAATGATGCGGTCAAGGCCATGCTCTCATTAGCTATTCAGGCGGCCAAACGTCAAAACAAGTATGTGGGAATTTGTGGTCAAGGGCCTTCAGACCATCAGGATTTCGCTCACTGGTTGATGAAAGAGGGTATTGACAGCCTGTCATTAAATCCAGATACCGTTGTAAAAACTTGGTTAGGATTAGCAAAAGTGAGTTAATTGAGAATAATACGCAATTGGCATTAAAGGCCCGTCAAAATAATGGCGGGTTTTCTTACGATTAAGGTTGCTGATTACAGTTTCCGTGGAAAAGTAACGAAAAAAAAAGCCTATCATGGGCGTGATAGGCAAGGACTACACACAGCAATATAGGAGCTTCTAACAAGTAGAATCATCAAAAGGAGAAATAAACGTCTCGTTCATAGCCCGTTTATATTAATTTAGTTATATGGTTTATTCATTAAGAATTGTCCTAATTTCCGTATTATTTACGACTAAAATGAGCTAAATTTAACTAAATTTTAACATTTTTTTCACAATATTTATATTTAATGAATAAGTGCCGCAAAAGAGTGGTAAGTTTTATAAGATTATGCTTTAGCGAAAGAGCTAAATTCTCTTTCGCTGTGTAAGTCAGAATTAATTATACCCTATGGATTTCAAGATGGATCGCGACGGCAAGGGAGCGAATCCCCGGGAGCATAGATAACTATGTGACCGGGGTGAGTGAGCGCAGCCAACAAAGAGGCAACTTGAAAGATAACGGGTATATCATACAAATTATTCTGACAATTCTTGTTCCAGATATTTTTCCGTTTCGGCTAAATCATTTTCAGGCTCTGGGACTTCATTCATCCATGCGATTAATAAACGATAAGCAACCGCTAATACAACGGGGCCGATGAATAAGCCAATCATGCCAAATGAGAGTATTCCACCAATAACGCCTATTAATATCAGCGCCATAGGTAAATCTGCGCCCAAACGAATTAAAAATGGGCGAAGAAATCCATCCATTGTTGTTACGATGCAGCTCCAGACCAGTAGTACGGTTCCCCAGGTTGTATCACCCGTCCAATAAAGCCAGGCGACAGCAGGAACTAAAATCAGTAATGGGCCAAGTTGAGCGACACAGCAGACAAACATCAGTACGGTCAGCAACGTCGCATAAGGAATGCCTGAAACAGCCAAGCCGAGACCGCCGATAATGGCTTGAACCAGCGCGGTAACGACTACGCCGAGCGCTACGGCACGGATGGATTGCGCCGCCAACAGGATGGCGGCATCTCCGCGTTTACTTGCCAGGCGAATGGCAAAATGGCGAATACTTAGCGCCACCTGTTCGCCTTTCAAATATAAGAGTACGCTGAATAGCACCATCAAGCCGAGATGGAACACGAAGCGCCCGGCATTTGCCGCTTGAGTAAAGAACCAGGTTGCTGCTTCTCCAACATAAGGTTGGACTTTAGCTATCAGGACATTTCCACCATCAGTAATGAGTGAGTTCCAGCCGCTGTAAAGTTTATCGCCAACCAGAGGAATACTATTCAGCCAAGTCATTGTCGGTATCTGAAAATGGGAGGGGGATTTAGCCCATTGGATTAATGGCGCGCTGTTTTCCAATAAGCTACTGACCAGTAATGCGACAGGGATTACAAACAATAGAATTAGCAGTAGCGTCATGATGGAGACGGCAATCCAGCGTTTACCCCATAAGCTGTTCTGTAGTTTTTCTAATAGTGGCCAGGTGGCGATAACAACCATGCCCGCCCAGACAAAACCGAAGATAAAGGGCTTTATCACCCAAAAACTCGTAACAATTAACAGTGACAAGAAAATTAAAGTAAAGAGTAGCTTTGGCAGGTCATAATGCGGTTGAGATTTGTCCATAAGTTAATTTCTCTCAGGGATTGAGTGGCGCTAAAGATAATGAATAAATAGGATGTTATCTATAGGTTACTCAAAATAGGTGAATATTATGATAAGGTAAACGCTTGCCTTCTCAGACAAATCAGTTAACGGTGGTAAATGGTTACGGCTGATTAAGGCACTGATTCAAAGATAGTATAAATGGAGCAATGTGGACACTCATTTTAAAAGGGTCAAAACGACAATGATCCCACGTATATCACAAGCGCCGCACGTCAGTGAGGTCGCACAGAAGTTCTTGGATACATTAAAGGAACAAGGATTTACCGGAGATGTTGCAAGCAGTTATGCCGATCGTCTGACAATGGCGACAGACAACAGTATCTATCAACTCTTACCACAGGCTGTCGTTTTCCCCCGATACAGTGCCGATGTGGTTTTATTGGCTCGTGTCGCCGGTGAAAAAGAGTATCAGAATTTGACATTTACTCCACGCGGTGGCGGTACAGGCACAAACGGTCAGTCGCTTAATGATGGCATTGTGGTGGATATGTCCCGTTATATGAATCGTATCCTTGAGATTAATCCAGAGCAAGGTTGGGTCAGAGTTGAAGCGGGGGTGATTAAAGACCAACTGAACCAATATTTGCGTCCATACGGTTATTTCTTTTCACCAGAGCTTTCAACCAGCAACCGTGCGACATTGGGCGGCATGATTAATACCGATGCATCCGGTCAGGGTTCACTCGTCTATGGTAAAACTTCTGATCATGTTCTTAGCCTGCGGGCCGTTCTGTTAGGGGGGGAATTACTTGACACCCGCGCTATGGATATCGCCCAGGCGGAATCGATTGCGCAAGAAGATTCGGTTATCGGTCGTATTTATAACACGGTGCTTAGTCGTTGCCGTGAACAACGTGAACTTATTGTTGAAAAATTCCCTAAACTCAATCGTTTTCTGACCGGTTATGATTTGCGCCATGTTTTCAGCGACGATATGCGGAAATTCGACTTGGGGCGTATCTTAACTGGTTCAGAAGGAACGCTCGCTTTTATTACCGAAGCGGTTTTGGATATTACCCCGCTGCCGAAAGTCAGGCGGTTGGTGAATGTGAAATATGATTCATTTGATTCTGCATTGCGTAATGCCCCTTTTATGGTGGAGGCAAAGGCGTTATCGGTTGAAACCGTGGATTCTAAGGTGCTGAATTTGGCGCGTGAGGATATCGTCTGGCATTCAGTTAAGGAATTGATCACTGATGTTCCTGACAAAGATATGCAGGGGTTGAATATTGTAGAATTCAGCGGCGACGATCAACCTTTGATAGACCGTCAAGTAGAAACACTTTGTCAGCGCCTTGATGAACTGATGGAGAGCAAGCAAGCAGGGGTTATTGGCTATCAAATTTGCCGAGAGTTAGCTGATATTGAGCGTATTTATGCAATGCGCAAGAAAGCGGTTGGCTTGTTGGGTAACAGTAAAGGTGCGGCGAAACCCATTCCTTTTGTGGAAGATACGTGTGTGCCGCCACAGTATCTTGCTGATTATATTGCAGAATTTCGACAGCTATTGGATAGCCGTCATCTCAATTATGGAATGTTTGGTCATGTAGACGCGGGGGTGTTGCATGTTCGGCCAGCGCTGGATATGTGTGATCCTCAGCAAGAGATACTGATGAAACAGATTTCTGATGAAATTGTCAGTCTTACGGCACGTTATGGTGGTTTATTGTGGGGAGAGCATGGTAAAGGATTTCGTGCTGAATACAGTCCTGCGTTTTTCGGTAGCATCTTGTATGAAGAATTACGCCGGATTAAGGCTGCCTTTGACCCGAATAACCGCTTGAATCCGGGTAAAATTTGTCCGCCGATGGGGATTGATGCCCCTATGATGAAAGTCGATGCCGTTAAGCGAGGAACATATGATCGGACAATTCCGGTAAATGTCAGGAATACATTCCGTGGCGCTATGGAATGTAATGGGAATGGGCTTTGCTTTAATTTCGATGTAAAAAGCCCGATGTGTCCATCGATGAAAGTGAGCCAGCAACGTATCCATTCGCCGAAAGGACGTGCGACACTCGTGCGTGAGTGGTTGCGTCTTTTGACTGAACAGGGTGTGGACCCGACGTTACTGAAACAGGGATTAGAACAAAAACGACCAAGTTTGCGTGGGTTGATCGAGAAGACTCACAATAGCTGGCAGGCATGGCGCGGGGAGTATGACTTTTCTCATGAAGTGAAAGAGGCAATGTCGGGTTGTCTGGCATGCAAAGCTTGCTCAACACAGTGCCCGATTAAAATTGATGTTCCGTCATTTCGCGCACGTTTTCTTGAGTTATATCATGGTCGCTATTTTCGCCCTTTACGTGATCATATTGTGGCGAGTGCGGAAAGCAGCACGCCATTAATGGCTAAAGTTCCTCGGGTCTTTAATTTCTTCCTGAAACAGCCGTGGATACAAGAATTGAGTCGCCAAACTATCGGCATGGTGGATTTACCCTTGTTATCCAGCCCGACGTTGCACCAACAACTGGCGGGTCATTGTGCGCGTTCCACCACATTAGAACAGCTTGAAAAAATGGATCAGGTTCATCGTAACGAACATGTATTGATCGTTCAGGACCCATTCACTAGCTATTACGACGCTAAAGTTGTAGCTGATTTTGCCTGTTTGGTAGAGAAATTGGGATATAAACCAGTACTACTGCCATTTTCGCCAAACGGTAAAGCACAACATATCAAGGGATTCTTATCCCGTTTTGCTAAAACGGCCAAGAAGACGTCAGATTTCCTCAATCGGGTTGCTGAGTTGGGAATTCCTATGGTCGGTGTCGATCCGGCGCTGGTTTTGTGCTATCGGGACGAATATAAAGAAATTCTGGGAGAACAGCGTGGAAAGTTTGAGGTTCAGCTTGTTCATGAATGGTTGATTAACGCCTTGCCAGAAAAAAGTGATCATGAAGAAAAATCAGGTGATAAATGGTATCTATTTGGACATTGTACTGAAGTGACTATGCTACCGGGCAGTAGTCAACAATGGGGAAAAATTTTCCATCGGTTGGGTAGCAAGCTGGATAATATCAGTGTAGGCTGCTGTGGCATGGCTGGAACCTATGGTCATGAAAACAAAAACATAGAACACTCTATTGGTATCTATAAATTATCCTGGCAACCTGCCTTACAGAAATTACCATTGGAGCGCTGTCTAAGCTCCGGTTATTCCTGCCGCAGTCAGGTTAAACGGATAGAAGGGCAAGTACTTAAGCATCCGTTGCAAGCTTTATTGGAGATAATCCCATGATTTGGAAACGTGATATTGGACTGGATAGCCTGAATCAAGTAAATAGCCAATGTATGATGGGCCATCTGGGCATAAAAATCACGCATATCGGTGATGACTATATTGAAGGCACAATGCCGGTTGATCATCGCACCCGTCAGCCATTTGGTTTATTGCATGGCGGGGCATCTGTTGTGCTGGCAGAATCACTCGGTTCTTTAGCTGGGTATCTCTGTTCCGAAGGTGAGAAAAAAGTTGTTGGATTGGAAATTAATGCTAACCATATTCGGTCAGTTCGTAGTGGTGAAGTAAAAGGCGTGTGTAAACCTCTTCATATTGGCCGTAATCACCAAGTGTGGCGAATTGATATTTTTGATGAGCGGCAACATTTGTGCTGTACCTCTCGGTTAACTACATCAGTTTTGCCTGGATAAAATATAAAACAAAAGTGAAAGTAGGTTATTGTATGGATAAATAACCTACTATTTAAGTGAAAAGGTTATTTATTTACGTATTAAATTTAATTGTGATAACCTTTAAGAAGTATATATATTTATGTAACTTATCGATGTTTTTATAATATTATGGGTTGTTTGATTGTATATATCTGATGAATAGGAATGGTGAATTATCTTAAAAGAATTAATACTCTAATAGGGAAAGATCTAATTGAAAATTCTTATTTAAATCTATAAATGCTGATATATTAATTAATGCTAAAGTTTCAGCAGTTTTAATTTGCGTTAAATTCCACTTAAATATGAAGGGTGCCTGAGAACCAAGTCATAACAACATCTCAAAAGGCGGGAGTAAAAACCTCCCGCCGAAGGTTGCCTTACCTGTCGCTGGATTCGTAAGCCATGCTTGCCGCAACCTCTGTATTACCTCGTTTGATATGGAGTTTGCAGATTGAACCCCTGGTTATCCACGTGAATATGAGTAATGTCACACAAATAATGATCAAACTAAATATTGCGATTTTTTGCGGCTTCATCGCCTTCTCTCCTTGCTTTTTTTCAGGTAAGAGGCTAGCCTTATGTTGTTGATGCATATGGAGTAGCCTCATTTCGATTTATAGTCGGATGGGGCTTTTCTCTTTCTGCCTGGAACATAATGCTCAAGACAGAAAGTCTCAAGCACCCGGAGGCAGTATACGTTTATTCGCATGAGATGCAATATCTTGAAAATATTTATTATGGTCACGTAATACCTTCGAATTAAATTAGTCAGCTAGTCAAGCTATTAATAAGAAAAGGAAAGAATAGTGGAGGTGGAATATATAGATAAAATTGTTTCTTAATACGTTTAATTAATTGCGTCGATTAAATAGAAACTCTATTTGCATATACCCGTAATCATTGAAGATGCTTGATTTTATCCGAAATGGAGATCATTATCCTCGCTATGAAAATATTTATTACATCAGAACAAAAAATCAAACTTGAACGTCTTCACGACACCACTCGTGATG
>NZ_RCWD01000019.1:0-110390 GCF_018448965.1 Photorhabdus hainanensis
GTTGCACCGCATATGGTTGCGTCTCTGTCGCCAGCGTTGCCAGATACTTTTGCTGAGTGACGACGCAGGGGGATTGGGTATCGTCCAAAATAAACCGAACCCGCTCTAATGGATATTCAGGGGAAATAGGGACATAAGCGCCCCCGGCTTTCAGTGCCGCCAAGATACTGATAACCATGTCCAGACTGCGGTCGAGGTAGAGGGCGATGGGGGTATCCGCTTGCACAGGGGCATGATGGTGTTGCTGACAGCGTTCACGGATCACATAAGCCAGTTGGTTGACTCGTTCGTTAAGCTGGCGGTAGGTCAGGGATTCGCCTTCAAACACCAGCGCCACGTTATCCGGCGTGCTTTCCACCTGGGCTTCAAACAGTTGTGGCAGGGTTTTATCCTGTGGGTAAGGCGCGTCGGTCTGATTCCAGCGGTGCAACAGGGTATGGCGCTCCTGGGCAGACAGGATGTCAATTTCGGACAGCGATTGTGTCTGGTCTGCCACGAAGGCTGCCAGCACCCGTTGATAAATCCCCGCCAGTCTCTCGATGGCAGCCTCAGCAAACAGGCTGACGGCGTAGTTCAGACAAGCGGTAATATCAGTTTGCCCATCGGATAGAAACAGGCTCAGGTCAAACTTGGCGGGGCTGTATAACGATTCATCCAGTGTCACCGGCCTGAACGGCAGACGACTGTCTGGCGGATTTTCTTCAAAGTTCTGCAACCCGAACATCACCTGAAAAATCGGATGGCGGGCGGTGTCACGCTCAATATCCAGCGCCTCAACCAGTTGTTCGAACGGCATGTCCTGATGGGTCTTGGCCTCAGTCACTCGTTGATGGGTCTGTTGAATCAGCGCGTCCACACTGGCGGTTTGTTGAAGTGGTATCCTTAAGGCCAGTGAGTTGACAAACATCCCAATCAGGGATTGGGTTTGGGCGTGGTGGCGGTTATCGGTCGGCGTCCCCAGGACGATATCGTTTTGCCCGGACAATTTTGCCAGCGTGATATAAAAGGCGCTGAGCAGTACGGTATACAGGGTGGTTTCCTGCGCTTTTGCCAGCGTCCTTAACTGTTCAGACAGCCGGGTGCTCAGTACAAAATTGAAATCCTGTCCCTGATAATTCACCTGTGTGGGTCTGGGATAATCGGTGGGCAGGGCTAGTGATTCGTAGCCGGACAGGGCCTGTTGCCAGTAGGCGAGCTGGCGTTCACCGATGTCGCCTTGTAAATAGTCCCGTTGCCAGACGGCGTAATCGCCGTAGGTAATCTCCAGCGGGGGAAGCCGGCTGTCATGACCTTCTCGTAAGGAGTGGTAAATCTCCGCCAGTTCAGCCATAAAGATATTGACCGACCAGCCATCAATGGCGATATGGTGCCATAGCATTAATAAGTAGTGCTGACCGGCAAGCTGATAGTGGCGCAGGCGCAGGCTGGGTTCCGCGGTCAAATCAAACGGGGTGGCTATTTCTGCCCGCACCATGCTCAACAGCGTGTCAGTATTTTCACAGGGCTGGGATTGGATAACCAAATTCCCGTCCAGTTTCTGCGGGTAAACCTGTCCATCATCATCGCTGCGGTACACCATTTTCATTACAGCATGGCGTTCAGCCAGCTGGTTAATGGCGGCCTCCAACAGAGGCAGACAGGTATCATTATCCAGTTGAGCCAGATAAGGGATATGGTAGGTATCGGAGCCTTGTTCAAATTGCTCGATAAATAGCATCCGCTCCTGAGCGAACGATAAGGGATAACGCTCCTGTGTCAAATGAGGAATAACCGTATAAATCTGCTGTTCCATCTGGGTTGTCAGGCCCGCGATGGTTTTCAGAGTAAACAACTGCGCCAGTGAGACCTCGGTTGCCAGTATGCGGCGGATAGCGGTGGTCAGTTTAATTGCCGTCAGGGAGTTGCCCCCGATACGGAAGAAATTATCCTCGATGCTGACTCGCTCCAGCCCTAACACGTCCTGCCAAATGGCACACAGTTGAGTTTCCAGCGCATTGCGGGGCGCTACGTACCCCTCTTTATTTTCCCAGACAGGTTCCGGCAATGCCAGCCGATCCACCTTGCCGTTTAGGGTCAGAGGAACGGACTCAATACGGGTAAAGCTGGCAGGCACCATATGTTCTGGCAGGTGGGAAGATAAGTGCCTGACGAGTTCATCGTCTGAGAGTTTCTTTTCCGTCACCAGATACGCCGCTAGGACTTTATGGCCGTTATGATTACGGTCAATCACCACTGCCTGTTTGACTTGAGGATGAGTCGCAAGGGCAGTCTCAATTTCGCCCAGTTCTATGCGGTAACCGCGGATTTTGACTTGGAAATCATCGCGTCCGAGATATTCCAGATTGCCATCCGGCCGCCAGCGGACTAAATCACCGGTTTTATACAGACGGGTATAACCTTTGGTTTTATCTGCTGCGGTAGCAAAGGGGTTTGCTATAAACTTCTCGGTGGTGAGTTCAGGCTGGTTCCAGTAACCTCGCGCGACTCCGGCCCCACCGATATGCAGTTCTCCCGGCGCTCCGACAGGAGACAGATGACCATGACTATCAAGAACATAAAGGCGGACGTTATTAATGGCTTTGCCGATATTTGTTGGGATGACCCCAGGCTGATATATTTTTTCGGTCGCACAAACGGTCACTTCGGTTGGACCATAAGAATTGAGGACATCGCTATGACGGCTGAAATGGTCAAGAAAATCCAGCGAGGGGGATTCTCCGGCTGTTATTAATAACTGCAAGGAAGGTAAGTGCGAGCCGATTAACAGCTTGAGTATGGCTGGCGGTAAGGCAGCGATTTCAATGCCTTCTCGTTGAATGAGTTTTTCAATTGCCGGGGCATGACGTTCTGTTTCGCTGCAAAGATAAAGCGTCAGGCCATTAAATAAACTGGGGAAGAGTTCGAAAACAGAACCATCAAACACATAGGCGGCAAACATTAAGGATTTTTTTCTTTTGGCGGCATCAAAAATTTCTGCCTGTGCCGCCGCCATATGAGCCACATTTTTGTGCTCAATCATGACGCCTTTCGGCTGGCCGGTAGTGCCTGAGGTATAAATGATATAAGCCAAATCTGAGGGCTTGTTTACCGATGCCGGATTGTTTACCGGCTGGTCTGCGGTGATTGTCGGGTCATCCGTTGCTATCAGTATCGGCTGTTCCACGCGTGTCTGACTGTATGCCGTCAGCGTTATCAAGTGTCGCTGTTGGGTCAATATGCAGGAAGTTGCCGTATCATCTAAAATAAACCGAACCCGCTCTAATGGATATTCAGGAGAAATGGGCACATAAGCGCCACCGGCTTTCAGTACCGCCAAAATGCTGATAACCATGTCCAGACTGCGGTCGAGGTAGAGGGCGATGGGGGTATCCGCCTGCACAGGTACATGATGATGTGTCTGACACTGTTCACGGATCAGATAGGCCAGTTGGTTTGCCCGTTGGTTAAGCTGGCGATAGGTTAGGGATTCGCCTTCAAACACCAGCGCCACGTTATCCGGCGTGCTTTCCACCTGGGCTTCAAACAGTTGTTGCAGGGTTTTATCCTGTGGGTAAGGCGCATCAGTCTGATTCCAGCGGTGCAGCAGGGTATGGCGCTCCTGGGCGGATAGGATGTCAATTTCGGCCAGCGATTGTGTCTGGTCTGCCACGAAGGCTGCCAGCACTCGCTGATAAATTCCCGCCAGTCTCACGATAGTGGCCTCAGCAAACAGGCTGATGGCGTAATTCAGACACCCGGTAATGTCGGTTTGCCCATCGGATAAAAGCAGGCTCAGGTCAAACTTGGCGGGGCTGTATAACGGCTCATCCGGTGTCACCGGCCTGAACGGCAGACGGTTGTCTGGCGGGTTTTCTCCAAAGCTTTGTAACCCGAACATCACCTGAAAAATCGGATGGCGGGCGGTGTCACGCTCAATATCCAGCGCCTCAACCAGTTGTTCGAACGGCATGTCCTGATGGGTCTTAGCTTCTGTCACTCGTTGATGGGTCTGTTTAATCAGTGCTTCCACACTGGCGGTTTGTTGAAGTGGTATCCTTAAGGCCAGTGAGTTGACAAACATCCCAATCAGGGATTGGGTTTGAGCGTGGTGACGGTTATCTGTCGGCGTCCCCAGGACGATATCGTTTTGCCCGGATAATTTTGCCAGCGTGATATAAAAGGCGCTGAGCAGCACGGTATACAGGGTGGTTTCTTGCGCTTTTGCCAGCGTCCTTAACTGTTCAGACAACCGGGTGCTCAGTACAAATTTGAAATCCCGGCCCTGATAATTCACCCGCGTGGGTCTGGGATAATCGGCGGGCAGGGCCAGTGATTCATAGCCGGACAGAGCCTGCCGCCAGTAAGCGAGCTGGCGTTCACCGACATCGCCCTGTAAATAGTCCCGTTGCCAGACGGCGTAATCGCCGTAGGTAATCTCCAGCGGGGGAAGCCGGCTGTCATGACCTTCTCGTAAGGAGTGGTAAATCTCCGCCAGTTCAGCCATAAAGATATCGACCGACCAGCCATCAATGGCGATATGGTGCCATAGCATTAATAAGTAGTGCTGACCGGCAAGCTGATAGTGGCGCAGGCGCAGGCTGGGTTCCGCAGTCAAATCAAACGGGGTGGCTATTTCAGCCCGTACCATGCTCAACAGCGTGTCAGTATTTTCACAGGGTTGGGACTGGATAACCAAATTCCCGTCCAGTTTCTGCGGGTAAACCTGCCCGTCATCATCGCTGCGGTACACCATCTTCATGACAGCATGGCGCTCAGCCAGCCGGTTAATGGCGGTTTCCAACAGGGGCAGACAGGCATCATCATCCAGTTGAGCCAGATAAGGGATATGGTAGGTATCGGAGCCTTGTTCAAATTGCTCGATAAATAGCATCCGCTCCTGAGCGAACGATAAGGGATAACGTTCCCGTGTCAGATGAGGAATAACCGTATAAATCTGCTGTTCCATCTGGGTTGTCAGGCCCGCGATGGTTTTCAGCGCAAACAACTGCGCCAGTGAGACCTCGGTTGCCAGTATGCGGTGGATGGCGGCGGTCAGCTTAATTGCCGTCAGGGAGTTGCCCCCGATACGGAAGAAATTATCCTCGATGCCCACCCGCTCCAGCCCTAACACGTCCTGCCAAATGGCACACAGTTGAGTTTCCAGCGCATTGCGGGGCGCTACGTACCCCTCTTTATTTTCCCAGACAGGTTCCGGCAATGCTCGCCGATCCACCTTGCCGTTCAGAGTTAGAGGAATGGACTCAATACGGGTAAAGCTGGCCGGTAGCATGTAGTCCGGCAGGTGGGAAGATAAGTGACTGATTAGCTTGTCGTTTGAGAGTGCGTCTTCCGCTACCAGATATGCCGCCAGTGCTTTATTACCCTCATATTCGCGATCGATCACCACGGCCTGTTTTACCTGTGGGTGCAAAGCGAGTGCAGTCTCAATTTCGCCCAGTTCAATGCGATAACCGCGGATTGTGACTTGAAAATCGTTGCGCCCGAGATATTCCAGATTGCCATCCGGCTGCCAGCGGACTAAATCGCCGGTTTTATACAGGCGGGTGTAACCGCGTTCCTTATCTTTATTGGTGGCAAATGGGTTCTCTACAAAACGTTCGGCTGTCAGTTCAGGCCGGTTTAAATATCCCCGAGCCAGTCCCGCGCCTCCGATGTATAACTCTCCGGGTGCGCCAATGGGGACAAGGTTCCCGGAATGATTTAAGACATAGGCGTACATGTCATTTAATGGCCGTCCAATGCAAGATACTGTTGTGGCGTCGCCTTGGGTTAATTTCTTGTAGGTAACATGTACGGTTGTTTCGGTTATCCCATACATATTGATGAGAGCAGGAGATTGATCGCCGTAATGGTTCCACCAGGGTTTCAATTGAACCGGATTCAGTTTATCTCCACCAAAAATCACGTAGCGAAGGTGGGGAAATTCAGCGCCAATATTCAATGACGCATCAATAAAGGCATAAAATGCCCCGGGTGTCTGGTTTAATACGGTAACTTTCTGATCTGAACAGAGATGACTGAATCTGCCGAAATCCTTCGTACATTCTACGGTCGGAATAATTAAACGCCCGCCATAGAGCAATGCGCCCCATAATTCCCAGACACTGAAATCAAATGTGTAAGCATGGTACAGCACCCAGGTATCATTTTGAGCAAATTGATAATCCCCCTGAGTGGTTGCGA
The DNA here is from genome assembly GCF_018448965.1 of Photorhabdus hainanensis. NCBI lineage: Bacteria > Pseudomonadati > Pseudomonadota > Gammaproteobacteria > Enterobacterales > Morganellaceae > Photorhabdus > Photorhabdus hainanensis. The sequence goes on from NZ_RCWD01000019.1 coordinate 6,184, forward strand.
ATAAACGCACGACATTATGATGTGTCTGCAACACGCCTTTCGGTTGTCCGGTTGTGCCTGAAGTATAGATAACGTACGCCAGATCTGTGGCTCCGCTGACGGATACCGGATTCTCTGTCGAGAGGTTTTCTGTCACTGTTCGATCATCCGCAGCTATCAATGCAGGCTGTTTAGTCTGTGTCTGCGTATATTTCCCTAGCGTTGTCAGATATCGCTGTTGAGTCACCACACAGGGGGATGCGGTATCTTCTAAAATAAACCGGACCCGCTCCGGCGGATATTCCTGGGAGATTGGTACATAGGCTCCCCCGGCTTTCAGCACCGCCAGAATGCTGATGACCATTTCCAGACTACGATCCAGATATAAAGCCACCAGCGTATCGGCTGGCATGGGTTTATTGCACTGCTGTTGATACTGTTCGCGAATCACTGTGGCCAACTGGTTAGCCCGTTCGTTTAGTTGGCGATAAGTCAGTGTTTTCCCTTCGAACACCAACGCTATGTTGTCTGGTTTGGCTGCTACCTGAGCCTCAAATTTCTGCTGGAGAGTGCGGTCTTGCGGATAGGATATATCAGGCTGTTTCCAGGTATGCAGTAATGTATGACGTTCCTGCTCTAATAAAATAGGTAATTCACTGACTAATGATGTAGGGTTGTTGAGTAAGCTAATAAATAGATTTTGTAATCGTTCAAGTATTCTGTTGACATCCTGCTCACTAAAGTATTTCCGCAGATAATTTATCGTTATTTTTAGTTCCTGAGCATACCCATAGTCTTTCAATCTAAAGACAATAGGATAAATATTAAATACTCCATCTATGTGATGGTGCTGATTCTCGGTGACCTCGAATTCTGACTCAGAAAAACGTTCATAGAGAATAGATATATTGGGTAAAGAAAGCTTATGTTTATGAGCAATTCGAGCAAGGTGAGATTGAGGAAATTTACAGTGATAATAACTATTTTTGAGTTCGGATTCTGTTAATTTGATCTGTTCAATCACACTAGCCGCATGAGAAATATGACAATGCGCCGGATACATATTCGCATGCATCCCAACAACATATTTTTTTGATTTATCCTCTCTTCCATGTGTGATCGTGTTAAAAACCAGCTCTTGTCGCCCTGTGAGTTCAGTCATAATAATGCTGACCAGACTCGAAAAGATGAATAGCGGATTGGTTTTGTATTCTCTACAAAAATTACGCAAATCTTCTTTAATTGGAAGAGGTAGTATTAACGTACAATCATCACTACCTGTATCTTGGTAGCAAGGTGTTAATTGATGTATTTCTTTTTGTTTCAGAAAATCAAACCAATAACTCTTATCTTTTTCATATTGAGTGCTATTTAAATATTTTCTCGACTTGATTATTGTAGTTAAATATTGTGGAATTTCTGACAACCATATTGTTGATGTTCCGTTTTCAAGACATTTGTATAATTTATGGGCATATTCATGAAGTCGATATAACCCGACACCATCAATCATAATATGATGGAATTTAGTGAAAAAGTAATGTTTTTCATTATCTAAGCGAATTAGTGTAACCTGATATGGAGTTTCTTTTAAATAATCAATAGGAATACCTACTTGTTGCTTCATCCAAAGATAGGCTTTCTTTTCAGGATCAAGCTGCATCGAAACATCGTAATACTTGATTAATTCTGGCGTACTCTGATTTTGAATATATTGAATAGCTTCATTATTCGAATTAATTGATATACGTAAACGTAACATATCAATGTGTTGATATAGTAAATTCCACACTTTTTGCAGAATAACGATATCGACATTTTTCTCTATCAATGTATACCAGCCGAGACTGTGTATTGGACTATTCTCATAAAGCACTTGTTCGTAAAACACATCTTCCTGAGAAGGATGAAGACTATATAAGTTCGAATCCAACGAACCCTCAGATGTTCTCATAATCAGTTATACGAATGTATTCCGCTTGTAAGTTATTTGTAGTTTATACCCGTTATCTTTCAAGTCGCCTCTTTGTTGGCTGCGCTCACTCACCCCGGTCACATAGTTATCTATGCTCCCGGGGATTCGCTCCCTTGCCGCCGCGATGCATCTTGAAATCCATAGGGTATATGGTGCGAATGAGTAGATTTCACTACTTTCCTGACTTTAAATTATTTATGTTGCAGCATTAATTTAATAGGCATTGGCATAATCTATCATAGCGTCATTACAGATAATCTCGCAATCTTTCAACACTCTTCCTCATGAAAAAATAGTTAATATAATAATTTATTTGCTAATGATTCACTTTCTATTAATTTTCTATACACTCAAACGCACATATTTGTCACCAGCCTTATTTTTTTAAATTTACTTTCGGAATTATTATTATCTTTATTTATCATATTATAATCATGATTTTTTGCGGCGTAATAATGATTGTTATTGAAATTGGTGTCTATATTGTATAACAAGCTTTTTAATCAGAGCAAGACCGCGAATATTTTTTAATTATGAATAAATCAGTTGATTCGGAGAAATAGCCGTGATCTTATACTCTCTTTTTGGGAGCAGATACCATGTACTTTGAGAGGGAACGCCTAAAAATTTTTCTCAGTAGCCAAATTGAATGAAATAAAGACAACGTAATTCCTGGCAAGATAATGTCGTCATTTTTTCCTGTATCTGTAGAACCGCATGTACCACAGTGATAAGGCAATATGTCGATACCAGTTCTTCCACTGCTAAACCTCGTTATGGGTTACAACTGTGGTACCAGGAAAAACATTTTCTCTCTTAAATTATATTTTTGTAAAGTTAATGTAAATAATTTGTGACTAAAAACACAAAAATAAGAAAAACATTATTCCTTGATTATTAGAAAGAAATAATATTAACAAATTGATTTATAAGAAAATAAAAATAATAACTCTGTAAATATGTTATTTTAGTTAACGATTTGGCCTATTGAATATACATGTATATACAATTATACATTTAACAAATATCCAAAGACCAACAAGGAGCCAGATCGTGACCGCCCAGAATAATAAATTTCGTAATGTCGATATCCGGGCTTTCAGAGGAACACAATTAACAGCCAAAAGTTGGCTAACCGAAGCTCCTCTGCGCATGTTAATGAATAATCTTGATCCGGAAGTTGCTGAAAGCCCTGATGAACTGGTGGTGTATGGCGGTATTGGCCGGGCTGCTAGAGATTGGGAATGTTATGACAAGATTATTGAAACACTGAAAAAGTTGGAAGACGATGAAACGTTGTTAATCCAATCGGGTAAGCCGGTTGGGGTATTTAAAACCCACCGTAATGCCCCACGGGTACTCATTGCAAATTCGAATTTGGTGCCGCACTGGGCGACTTGGGAACACTTCAATGAGCTGGATGCTAAAGGGCTGGCTATGTATGGCCAAATGACGGCGGGTAGCTGGATTTACATTGGCAGTCAGGGAATTGTTCAAGGCACCTATGAAACGTTTGTGGAAGCTGGCCGCCAACATTATAACGGTAGTTTACAGGGTCGTTGGGTGTTAACTGCTGGTTTGGGTGGTATGGGGGGAGCGCAACCGCTGGCTGCGACATTGGCTGGAGCGTGTTCGCTAAATATTGAATGTCAGCAAAGCAGGATTGATTTCCGTCTGCGTACGGGTTATGTCGATGAGCAAGCGAAAGATCTGGATGACGCCTTGGCTCGGATCGAAAAATACACTCAGGAAGGCAAAGCTATCTCTATCGCACTGTGTGGTAATGCGGCTGAAATTTTGCCGGAATTAGTCCGTCGTGGTGTGCGCCCGGATTTGGTCACTGACCAGACAAGCTCACACGATCCTCTCAACGGCTATTTGCCAAAAGAGTGGAGTTGGGAAGAATATCGCCAACGTGCTATTTCGGCACCGGCAGAGGTCATCAAAGCAGCAAAAGCTTCAATGGTGGAACATGTTGAGGCAATGTTGACTTTCCATAAGCAGGGTATTCCTGTTTTTGATTACGGCAACAATATTCGCCAAATGGCATATGAAGTCGGCGTAGAAAATGCTTTCGATTTCCCTGGTTTTGTTCCTGCCTATATTCGCCCGTTATTTTGCCGTGGTATCGGGCCTTTCCGTTGGGTAGCGCTTTCTGGTGATCCACAGGATATCTATAAAACCGACGCCAAAGTTAAAGAATTACTCCCTGATGATCAGCATTTGCATCACTGGCTAGATATGGCGAGGGAACGCATTAGCTTTCAGGGATTACCTGCTCGTATCTGCTGGGTTGGTTTAGGGCAACGCGCCAAACTGGGGCTGGCTTTTAACGAAATGGTGCGCAGTGGTGAACTTTCTGCGCCGATTGTTATTGGTCGCGACCATCTGGATTCCGGCTCTGTAGCCAGTCCGAACCGCGAAACCGAATCTATGTGTGATGGCTCTGACGCCGTATCGGACTGGCCGTTGTTAAACGCCTTACTTAACACTGCCAGCGGCGCTACCTGGGTTTCTTTGCATCATGGCGGTGGTGTCGGCATGGGTTTCTCACAACATGCCGGTATGGTGATTGTTTGTGATGGAACCGATGAAGCCGCAGAACGTATAGCTCGGGTGCTGCATAACGATCCCGCCACTGGGGTTATGCGTCATGCTGATGCAGGCTATGAAATCGCTGTCCATTGTGCCAAAGAGCAAGGATTAAACTTGCCGATGCTTAATACAAAATAAGGAACATTATGAAGCAACTAACTATTTATCCAGGCAAATTGACCCTTGATGAGCTACGTCAGGTTTATCTACAACCGGTGAAAATCACGCTGGATAGTCAGATTTTTCCTGCTATTGAACACAGTGTGGAGTGTGTTAATGCGATTCTTGCTGAAAATCGCACTGCCTACGGAATTAATACCGGGTTCGGGCTATTAGCCAGTACACGGATTGAAAAAGATGATTTAGAAAAACTACAGCGTTCGCTGGTTGTCTCTCATGCTGCCGGGGTCGGTGAAGCGTTGGACGATAGTATGACCCGGTTGATCATGGTATTGAAAATTAACAGCCTCTCCCGTGGTTACTCCGGTATTCGTCTTGCCGTTATTCAGGCATTAATCGCGTTAGTCAATGCGGAAATTTATCCTCATATTCCTTGCAAAGGATCGGTGGGGGCTTCTGGTGATTTAGCGCCGTTGGCGCATATGAGTCTGTTATTACTTGGGGAAGGGCAAGCGCGTTATCAGGGCGAATGGCTGCCAGCCAAAGAAGCGCTGGCAAAGGCCAATTTACAACCCATTACATTAGCGGCTAAAGAAGGTTTGGCGTTACTCAATGGAACCCAAGTCTCTACCGCTTTTGCGTTACGTGGATTATTTGAAGCGGAAGATCTGCTGGCGGCGGCGATAGTTTGTGGTTCTTTATCCGTAGAGGCGGCATTGGGTTCCCGCAAACCGTTTGATGCCCGTGTACATGAAGTGCGGGGGCAACAGGGGCAGATCGATGTTGCCGCATTGTATCGTTATGTATTGGAAGAGAGCAGTGAATTATCAGATTCTCATATCAATTGTCCCAAGGTACAGGACCCTTATTCATTACGTTGTCAGCCGCAAGTTATGGGAGCCTGCTTGACTCAATTGCGTCATGCCGCTGATGTTATTCTGACCGAAGCTAATGCCGTATCTGATAACCCATTGGTGTTTGCTGAGCAGGGAGAAGTGATTTCCGGTGGTAATTTCCATGCTGAACCTGTTGCAATGGCGTCTGATAATTTGGCGCTGGTATTAGCGGAAATAGGTGCGTTGTCAGAACGACGTATTGCGTTGTTGATGGATTCACATATGTCACAGCTTCCGCCTTTCCTGGTTGAGAATGGTGGCGTGAATTCAGGTTTTATGATTGCACAGGTGACGGCAGCGGCGCTTGCCAGTGAAAATAAAGCGTTGGCGCACCCGGCGAGTGTTGACAGTTTACCGACGTCGGCCAATCAGGAAGATCATGTCTCAATGGCGCCGGCTGCGGGGCGTCGTTTATGGCAGATGGCAGAAAATACCCGAGGTATTTTGGCAGTTGAATGGTTATCTGCCTGCCAGGGAATTGATTTCCGTAATGGCCTGAGAAGCAGCCCGATTTTGGAAGCAGCGCGTAGTATCCTGCGAGCGAGAGTAGATTATTATGATCAGGATCGTTTTTTTGCGCCTGATATTGATGCTGCGGTAAAATTATTAGCCGAGCAACATCTCTCCTCATTACTTCCTTCTGGACAGATATTACAGAGTAAAAATAGTCGTTAAACAAACTAATGGCCGGCGCCTGACCGGCCTGATTATCACATTTATCTTTCTCATAAAACCCAATAATAAAAGATAAGAGGGTAAATCATGCAAGCCTCATTACAACTAGAGCGAGGACTCAACGCACGCCATATCCGGTTTATGGCGTTGGGTTCTGCGATTGGTACAGGTCTTTTTTATGGTTCTGCTGAAGCAATAAACATGGCTGGTCCGGCAGTATTGTTAGCTTATTTAGTGGGCGGCGCTGCTGTTTTTATGGTGATGCGTGCTTTAGGGGAGATGGCGGTCCACAGGCCGGATGCCGGCTCTTTTGCCAGTTACGCTCATCAATATTTAGGCCCGTTACCCGGATTTATTACCGGCTGGACTTATACTTTCGAAATGATCATCGTTTGTCTGGCGGATGTGACCGCTTTTGGCATTTATATGGGGCTATGGTACCCGGAAGTACCGCGTTGGATATGGGTACTTAGCATTATTTTCATTATTGGCGCCCTCAATCTTTGCAAAGTTAAAGTGTTTGGCGAAATGGAATTCTGGTTATCGATTCTGAAAGTCGCTGCAATCAGCGCCATGATTATTGCCGGAACAGGTATCATTCTGTTTGGTTTTAGCGGCCATTTTCAGGCGACGGGAGTTCAAAATCTGTGGCAACACGGTGGCTTTATGCCTAATGGGTTGGGTGGCATTATTGAGTCTCTGGCTGTTGTGATGTTTGCTTTCGGCGGTATTGAAATCATCGGTATTACATCCAGTGAAGCTAAAAATCCGGCTAAAATGATCCCGCAAGCGATTAACTCTATCCCGTTTCGTATTCTTCTGTTTTATATATTCACTATTTTTGTATTAATGGCGATTTACCCTTGGAATAGCATCGGCCAAGAAGGTAGCCCATTTGTCGCAATATTTCAGGGGTTAGGCATTGGTTCGGCGGCGAATATTCTGAATATTGTCGTCATTACGGCGGCAATTTCGGCCATTAACAGCGATATCTTTGGCGCTGGTCGTATGATGTACGGTATGGCTGAGAAAGGATTAGCCCATAAAAAATTTATGCATTTAAGCCGTAATGGGGTGCCTTGGGTGACAATCATGGTTATAACGTTGGCATTATTGTGTGCCGTGGTTCTCAATTACTTGCTTCCTAAACAGGTATTCGTCATTGTTGCTTCGATTGCGACTTTTGCCACCGTGTGGGTTTGGTTAATGATTTTGCTATCTCAATTTGCTATGCGTAGAAAAATGTCACCGGGAGAAGTACAGAAATTACAATTCCCGGTACCGATGTGGCCTGTTGCGCCGATTCTGACCATCGTGTTTATGATATTTATCATTGCTGTTCTCAGTTACTTTCCGGCGACACGCATTGCGTTCTATGTAGGAGGAGTATGGATCGTGCTGTTGACATCCGCCTATTATTTATGGATACGAAAAAATGTCATTATTGTGAACCCTCAATCAGTCAAAGAAACACAGTGTTAAATATGTAAAACCAAACCGTCTTGTTGTTGAATAAGACGGTTTATGCCAAAAATTAATTAAGAATCTGCAATAAAACATCCAGGTTGCCTTTTTAATTGCCATTCCTTAATTCATTGCTTGCTGAACATTAGCACTGAAAATTCTATATCATTACCTGATATAAAGCTGATTTGTTTCAATGATCGTGGCAAACTAGCAGGCTAATGAATTTGCAGGGCTGGAGGCGCTTTTGGACAAGATTTTTATCGATGAGGCAGTAGCTGAGTTATATACCATTCAGGATATGTTGCGCTGGTCTGTTAGCCGGTTTAATGCGGCGAATATTTATTACGGGCACGGTACAGACAATCCCTGGGATGAGGCGCTGCAACTGGTTCTTCCATCACTGTTTTTGCCGCTGGATATCCCACAAGAGATGCTAACCACGCGACTGACATCAACTGAACGTCATCGTATTGTCGAAAGGGTACTGCGCCGTATTAATGATCGTATTCCGGTTGCTTATTTGACTAACAGAGCCTGGTTTTGTGGTCATGAGTTCTATGTTGATGAACGGGTTTTGGTTCCGCGTTCACCGATTGGTGAATTAATTAATAATGAATTTGCAGGATTGATCCCTGACCAACCTGCTAATATCCTCGATCTCTGCACGGGTAGTGGTTGTATTGCTATTGCCTGTGCATATGCTTTCCCGGAAGCAGAAATAGATGCCGTGGATATTTCCGCAGATGTGTTGGCCGTGACTGAACAGAATATTCAGAATCACGGCCTTGACCACCGAGTTATTCCGATTCGTTCTGATCTGTTCCGCGATATGCCGCCGGTTAAATACGATCTTATTGTCACAAATCCGCCTTATGTCGATGCCGAGGATATGAGCGACTTGCCGGAAGAGTTTCGCCGTGAGCCTGAGTTGGGTTTGGCGGCGGGTTCAGATGGTTTGAAACTGGCTCGCCGTATTCTGGCGACTGCTCCAGATTTTCTCACCGAACGAGGTGTGTTGATTTGCGAGGTTGGCAACAGTATGGTGCATTTGATTGAACAATATCCTGATGTGCCATTTACCTGGTTGGAATTTGAATATGGTGGCGATGGCGTATTTATGTTGACGCGTCAACAGTTGGTTGAGCATCACGAGCATTTTCGTTTATTCAAAGATTGAATAATTGAATAGGTTGTAGCTGCGGTAATAATGCAAAACGGGCAGAATCAAATAAAAGAACGATTAACAGGAAGGAATTGGGATGGCGGGAAATAGTATCGGGCAATTTTTCCGGGTCACCACTTTTGGCGAATCTCACGGTTTGGCGTTGGGATGTATTGTCGATGGTGTGCCGCCGGGCATTGCAATCACAGAAGCCGATTTGCAAGTTGATTTAGACAGGCGTCGTCCGGGAACGTCCCGTTATACAACGCAGCGCCGTGAGCCGGATCAGGTTCGCGTTCTTTCGGGCGTATTTGAAGGGGTAACAACCGGTACCAGTATCGGTTTACTCATTGAAAATACTGACCAGCGTTCTCAGGATTACAGCGCTATTAAAGATGTGTTTCGTCCAGGCCATGCCGATTACACTTATGAACAGAAATACGGTATCCGCGATTATCGTGGCGGGGGCCGCTCTTCTGCGCGTGAAACGGCGATGCGTGTTGCCGCAGGTGCAATAGCGAAAAAATATTTGTTGGATAAATATGGTATTCGTATCCGTGCCTGTTTGACCCAAATGGGCAATATCCATTGCCAATTGAAAGATTGGGAACAGGTGGAGCAAAACCCATTTTTCAGTCCTGATGAGACTAAACTTGAACAACTTGATGCCTTGATGCGTGAACTGAAAAAAGCGGGGGACTCTATTGGCGCGAAAGTGACGGTTGTCGCGGAAAATGTTCCGGCTGGTTTGGGAGAACCGGTTTTCGACCGTCTTGATGCTGATATTGCTCATGCGCTGATGAGTATTAACGCAGTAAAAGGCGTCGAAATTGGCGATGGTTTCGGTGTTATCAATTTACGCGGCAGCGAAAACAGAGATGAAATAACTGCTCTGGGATTCACCAGCAATCATGCGGGAGGAATTCTGGGTGGTATTAGCAGCAGCCAGCCAATTATTGCTCATATTGCGTTGAAACCGACATCCAGCATTATGGTGCCGGGTAAAACGGTTAATCGTCAGGGTGAAGAGGTGGAAATGGTCACTCGTGGCCGCCATGATCCTTGTGTTGGTATCCGCGCCGTACCGATTGCGGAAGCAATGATGGCTATTGTGTTGATGGATCACTTATTACGCCAAAGAGCACAGTGTGCTGATGTCGAATCCAGCCTTCCTCGCTGGTGAACTTGAGAATGAAGCTAGCCTTGAAAATCCCAGAGACTGAAATGGGTAGCTTGAATATTGATAAGCGGTTGCTGTTGATGGGATGAAATATGGACTGGTTATTGTCGTCAGGTGCGGAAGTTTACATTTTGCTCTTTCTGGTTGCAATGATGGCTGGATTTATTGACTCAATTTCTGGCGGTGGCGGTTTACTAACCATCCCGGCGCTGTTATCCGTTGGAGTCTCGCCGGTACAGGCGCTGGCGACAAACAAGTTGCAGGCAGTGGGCGGTTCCTTCTCTGCCAGCTTCTATTTTGTCCGTTATGGTGCGGTTGATCTCAAATCTCAACGCTTTGCCATATTGATGACATTACTTGGCTCAATGGCTGGTGCGATTATTGTCCAGTTTATAAAGCCGGATTTTCTCTGTCAGCTATTGCCGGTTTTGGTCATTATCATTGGTCTTTATTTCCTTTTGACGCCAGCCATTGGCATAGAAGAGCGCCATCGTCGCTTGACGCCTGTGGCATTCGCCTTGCTTGTCGGGAGTGGACTGGGTTTATATGACGGCATATTTGGCCCCGGTGTCGGCTCATTTTATGCGTTAGCTTATGTCGTGTTGTGTGGCTATAACCTGGCGAAATCCACCGCTCATGCTAAAGTACTGAACTTTGCTTCTAACGTAGGTTCACTGGCGCTTTTTATCCTTGGCGGTCAAGTTTTGTGGGTATTGGGCCTTGTGATGTTGGCAGGACAGGTGATTGGCGCACGGTTGGGTGCAAGTTTAGTTTTGACTCATGGACAGAAACTGATTCGCCCAATGATTGTCATCATCTCCTTTTTGATGAGTATTAAATTACTGAATGATAATCACGGCGATACGATCCGTAGCTGGTTGGCATTTTATTTCTGATTCAGGGTTTTGTTTTTAATTCATGATAATGCATAACTATCAACAACTTATTGATATTTTTAATCGCTGTTTTGGTGATGAATACAACACACGTTTGGTCAAAGGTGATAATGAACCTATTTACCTGCCGGCAGATGAAGAGATCTCCTATAACCGGATTGTATTTGCTCATGGTTTTTATGCCAGTGCATTACATGAAATTGCGCATTGGTGCATTGCGGGTAAAGAGCGCCGGAAATTGGTGGATTTTGGTTACTGGTATTGCCCGGATGGTCGTGACGCACAGACGCAAAGTGAATTTGAAAAAGTAGAAATTAAACCACAGGCACTTGATTGGTTGTTTTGTACTGCGGCAGGTTTTCCGTTTAATGTCAGTTGTGACAACCTTGAAGGGGATTTTGAGCCTGATAGATTAGCTTTTCAGCGTAAAGTTCATGCTCAGATCATGGACTATTTAGCGCAGGGAATACCTACGCGAGCGGAGTGCTTTATTCAGGGGCTGCAATCGTTCTACAATACGCCTCCGTTAAAAGCGGAACATTTTCCTTACCCGGAAGATATATTCGCAGAATGAAACTGAATTTGAGGAAAAATGATGCTCGCTGAGTTTGAAACGCGTATTTTAGCGCAAATTGATGGCATGGTAGATCACGCCAGTGATGATGAATTGTTTGCTGGTGGTTATCTCCGCGGGCATCTCACCTTAGCGGTAGCAGAATTGGAGCAGGAAGGCGCACATACGGCTGAACAGCTTCATGACCGTGTTGAAGAAAGTATCCAAAATGCGATTAAAGCGGGAGAATTGGCGCCGCCGGATCAGATTCTGGTTCTTAATACCTGGCAGCGTCTGCTGGATAATGCTAAAACTCAATAAGTTGAATTAAAGCAATAGAATAGAAAAAACGAGCCACCCCCTAAGAAACCATATGAATTTCTTGGGGGCCAGTGGATCAGAAACGGAGACTTAATGGCGATTTTTATTCCTTTTTCCACCATTCAAGAGCAAGCACGAAGTTTCCTTTCAATTAATTCTTGCGCTTCATCCATTATTTGCTGATGTGGGACAGGTTGGCGCGTATCGTTGAGCGCTTCTTGCACTTTAGCGTGAAACCAAGCGTCGTAAGCTTCTGGATCAGCAGTAAAATCGGCAGGTAACGTACCATATTTGGCGATATAGGTGAGTAGGATGCGTACTGCATCTGATATGGTCAATCCTAAATTTGAGAGATTTTCCGTAGCATCAGCCTTGAGTTTATCGTCTACACGAACGTGCAGTATTGATGTTTGAGCAACCATTTTGTTTCCTCCACTTGTCAGACTTTATTATGTGACGTGATATCTGCAATAGTATTGAGATGTATTGAGCTGCCTCCCAAAAGTTACACAAGCATTTTACTTCTTGGGTAGCGCAGTTCCTTAGGGTCTTTCAGTTTTCACTTTACGGCCTTTCAGTAGTTTTCTGATCCAAAAACGGTTTGGATGAAGAGCTGCCAATGTTTCATTATCCAGTGGTAATGGCTCATCAAAGATCTGCCCGGCAAGAATTTCTGCACTGAGTGGCGCAGAGCATAATCCACGAGAACCTAATGCCCCGATAACAAACAGATTGGAATAGCAGGGTGCATCTGTAATGAGGCTCCCTGTGCGGATTTTTTCTGGCAAATCTTGATAATCTGTCATTATTTTATTGAGATCCGGCACATTTCCCACCATTGGCATATGGTCACGGATAACGCAGCGAATACCTTGACGGGATTGTTTAGCAGAAACATCAACCTGATTTACCCATTCGGCATCAGGTAAACATTTCAGCAATCGATCACGGTTCTCCTGTTGTTCTGTTTCAGAATATTCACTATCAAGCCGATGCCGCTGATAACTGGCGCCGATACAGTGGTGTTGATTGGCTGGATTAGCCGGTGTCATATAACCATCGTAGCAAAGCACATTTTGCAATTGGCTCAGATCAGTTGTGGTTGGGATGTGACTGACCTGACCACGCACAGCAGTTACCGGCAGTTTCTCGGTTTGTTCAAATTTGGGGAGATGATGACCGTTGGCAATCACCACCGTTTTATGCTGTGCGTTTAATGGTTGTCCTTGATGCATGAGATGCAGTTGCCAGCCATGCTGGTTGTAATTGAGCGCGGTAACTTGATGATTGAAGCGACAGAGCATTCCTTGCTGTTGTGCCAATTCTGTTGCTGCTTTAGTGAGTTCAGCCGGGCATAGCCATCCGCCCTGTGGATAGTGAATGCCGTGGTGATGAATATCCAGCCCACATTTTTCACTCAACTGGTGACAATTCATGCCGATGGCGAGTTCATTCGGCCATTCTGTCGCCAGCATTTTCTCAATTTTCTTACTACTTTTTTCATCATAGGCAAGCTGGCTGACGCCACACCATTGATGGTTGAAATCAACTCCTTGCGCTGATAACTGTTCATATTGGCGGCGAGCAAAGGTAAATGCGGAGGTAAAAAATTTTTCTAGCCCGTTATTACTACCGTTCAGTAACGGGTAGAGTGCTCCCTGGCGATTACCAGACGCACCTTGTGCCGGAGCTGCATCTTGGCAATAAAGAGTCACCTGTGCTCCACGGCGCAGTAGCGCAAGTGCGGTGAGAATACCGGCAATTCCTCCGCCGATAATCGCGATATCATCGGTGTGGCTTGCTGCCGGTCGGGCAAACCAAGGTGCTGGTAATGGCTGATACTTCTGAGTTGCCAGAACTCCAGTCAGCATTTCTCTTTTTCGACCGAATCCTTTGATTTTACTGACATTAAAACCAGTCTGTTGTAAGCCGCGGCGGACGATGCCGGCAGAAGTAAAGGTTGCAAAAGTGCCTTCTGGATGGGCAAATTGTGCCATTGCGGCAAACAACTGCTCACTCCACATTTGCGGGTTTTTGGCAGGAGCGAAGCCGTCTAAAAACCAGGCATCTATTTTACCGTGAAGAGTGGAATCCATTGTTGGCAATAGATCATTGACGTCACCGAACCATAAATCCAATGTGACAGCGCCATTTGCCATAATCAGTCGGTGGCAGCCTGCCAGAGGTTGAGGCCATTGCTGGCAAAGTTGCTGTGAAAAAATTCCAAGTTCAGGCCAGCGTTGATGAGCGGCTTTTAAATCATTGGTTTTCAGCGGATACTTCTCAAAACTGATGAAATGTAGACGTTTCAACGGCGCATTAGGATTTTGCTGTCGAAATACATCAAATGATTGCCAGAGCGTCAGAAAATTTAATCCTGTTCCGAAGCCGGTTTCCGCGATTACACAATTAGAACGGGAATGAGTACTGAATCGTTGGGGAAAGCGGTTGCCATTAAGAAATACATAACGGGTTTCTTCCAGCCCATCCTGATTTGAGAAGTAAACGTCATCAAACTGCGTTGAAACTGGAGTACCTTGATCATTCCAACTTAGGGTTGCGGTACAGATAGCAGAATTTTTCACGGTAATGCCTGCAATATTACTGATAATAATGCGATTTTAGCGAGGTTGAGATTGATGTACCACCTGACAGAAGAAAAGAGTGAAAAAGTGCTGATTTGAACAGCAGCCAGCGCCTGTATTTGGACAAGCGCTGGACATTATTGGGCATTATATCAACAATCATTCTGTTCAGCTCTTCGCCAGGTACCCGGCGGCCAAACACAAAAGCCCTGCGGCAATGCCTTCAACCCAGCGACGGCGATGATCGCTGAATGAACCTTTTTGCCCCATGTGTTGCCAATATGAGTTACCAATCTGTACCCGAACGAAATATTGACTTTGGCAAAGAGAATTGCTGAGGAGACATTTGCTTTGATATGGAATGTTTCTCTATGGGGAAAACATTTCATATGTTCATTATTAAAGAGTAAATAATTTTACACACGATACCTTATTATGAGTAAGTTCTCCTTATAATAAAGCCGGGATGCCCAAGGAAATAATGCCCCGCCAGCGAAGCGGGGTTTGTATTTATAAATGAATGTGAAATTCGCATAATTCTTTAAATTCTTTTGATTGCCTCTCTTTTAAATGTGATGAAATCGTATCAGTCATTGATATCATTTTGCGCTTGGCCGCTTCTTATTAGCTCGTTTTAAGTAATCTGAGTTTTGCATAGGTGTAGGTATGAATACATCTTTTGAATTGAATTCGGCAATCTCCTTAATATTACTTCTGTATATAGACTCTAATAATCTCTGATTCCTACTGGATATAATCATAATTAGCCCATAAAGTGTCATGAATGCGCCAATTAGAATATGATTTTGTTGTGAAGTAATTGGTTCAGTGTTGTTAAAATTGTTGCTATATTGTGACAGAGTGTTTGTGTCCATATTAAAAGCCACTAGGACCCATATGATACCAACGCTCAGTAGAAGATAACCAAGTCCTCTCATTATTAACCCCCATTAGGATTATTGGGTAAAGTTACTTAGGTCTTACAATGAACCGACCATTTGCATATAACGTAGCATAATTACCATCATCTTTTGTGTGAATAATGGCTTTATCTGTTGATAAAGTTGAAAACTTTCTGTTCTAAAACGTTTATTGCTGTAAATTTGGTTATTTTACGTAATTCAGTCACTAATATAACATAGGGATTGATTCATTTCATGAAAATTTTATTCATCCTTATTATTCTCTGTTATTAAATTTTTTTGCTAATTAGCAAAAAAATTAATAAAAATAACAAGTATATAAACTTATATATAAATATAAGCCTACTAATCATTATTCGGATGCTTGATAAACTCATATATATTGCATTGATATTATTATCCTTAGTCTAAATTTTTGATGGAAATTAAAAGTATTTTATGATTTTATTGTTCACCAAAATAATTCCTATCTGAAATTTATTTTTGTCTATTAAAGCCCGAATGCTTTTTACTGTATTCTATGAAAGTTAACGGTTATTTTGACGTGAAAACATATTGGGGTTTTTAGAGAGATGAATTTTTCTTCGTAATTTTATCCTGATCGGACTTGTTCAGCGTACAAGTGTACGCTAGAGTGCTACATAGCATAGATAGAAATCCCGCGGATAAACACATTTAATGAGGTATTTGATGAAGCGTGTAGTGATCACTGGCTTGGGTATTGTTTCCAGCATTGGTAATAATCAGAAAGAAGTACTGGCATCTCTGAAAGAAGGCCGCTCCGGGATAACTTTTTCTGAGAAATTCAAAGAGATAGGAATGAGAAGCCATGTCTGGGGGAATGTAAAACTGGATACCGCCGGGTTAATAGACCGAAAAATTCAGCGTTTCATGAGCGATGCCTCTGTTTATGCTTATCTGGCGATGGATGAAGCAATTAAAGATTCTGGCCTGACTGATGATCAGGTTTCCAATATTCGTAGCGGATTGGTAGTGGGTTCTGGTGGTGGCTCTCCATATAACCAGGTTGCGAGTGCTGATGGTATGCGCGCTCGTGGTTTACGCGGTGTGGGGCCTTATATGGTAACCCGCGCAATGGCTTCCGGTGTGTCAGCTTGCCTTGCGACTCCTTTTAAAATCAAAGGGGTAAATTATTCTATCAGTTCTGCCTGTTCTACTTCTGCTCATTGCATTGGTCATGCGGCTGAACTTATTCAGTTAGGAAAACAGGATATTGTTTTTGCCGGTGGTGGTGAAGAGCTGTGCTGGGAAATGAGCTGTGAATTTGATGCAATGGGCGCACTTTCAACTAAATACAACGAAACTCCAGAAAAATCGTCCCGCACTTATGATAAAAACCGTGATGGTTTTGTTATTGCTGGCGGCGGCGGTATTGTTGTTGTGGAAGAATTAGAGCATGCACTGGCGCGTGGCGCACACATATACGCTGAAATTGTTGGTTATGGTGCAACATCGGATGGCGCAGATATGGTTGTTCCATCTGGCGAAGGTGCGGTTCGTTGTATGAATATGGCATTGCAAGGTGTGAAAGGTTCCATCGATTATGTGAATACGCATGGTACTTCTACTCCTGCGGGTGATTTGAAAGAGTTGGAAGCGATCAGGGAAGTCTTTGGTGATACAACACCGGCAATTTCTGCAACAAAAGCGATGACTGGTCATTCACTGGGCGCTGCCGGTGTACACGAAGCGATTTATAGCCTACTGATGTTAGAACATGATTTTATTGCGCCGAGTATTAACATTGAAGATCTTGATGATAAAGCGGCAGGCATGAATATCATCACTAAACCTACTGAGCAAAAGTTGAATACGGTGATGTCCAATAGTTTTGGTTTCGGTGGCACTAATGCTTCTTTGGTGATGAGCAAGTATTTAGGTTGATTCCCCCATCACAGATTATTTCGGACCAAAAATGGTCATTACTTGATACATCTTAGGTGACTGCGTATAGCGGATCACCTTTGTGTATAGTCCCGTTTCTGCGTGTTGTTTGTATCTTGTTTATACCCGTCATCTTTCAAGTTGCCTCTTTGTTGGCTGCGCTCGCTCACCCCGGTCACATAGTTTGCTATGCTCCCGGGGATTCACTCCCTTGCCGTCGCGATGCACCTTGAAATCCATAAGGTATATTCGTTTATATAAAGTAAATTCAAACCTATTTTGCTTAGTGTTGATTTTGTCTGAAATATAATGTGAATACGGAAATATATTCTTGTTGTGATAGAAAAGCCCATAATATCTTTATGATAATTATGATTTTTTAATATTATGGGCTTTTTCTTAATTATGCTTTATTTTCAGTAGCTACTTGCTGAATACGGCGCTTACGGACAATTCGTAATATTGGTGGAATAACCAAAACCAGAGTTGCCAGTATCAATAAACTCTGAGCAATTGCACTACTCCACAGAATGCCAAATTCCCCGTTGCTAATAGAAAGCGCGCGACGTAAGTTTTGTTCCAGCATTTCTCCTAATACGAAACCGAGGATTAATGGCGACATCGGAAAATTCATTTTCCTCAGAATATAGCCGAAAACGCCCAACCCTACCATCAATAGAAGATCAAACGTCGTGCTATGTATGGCATATACACCGACCGCTGAAACAGTCGCAATAGCTGGAACAAGCAACCAAAGTGGAATAGTGAGCATCCGTGTAAACAGACCTATCATTGGGATATTCATAATCAGCAGAATAATATTGGCAATTAATAAAGCCGCAATTAACCCCCAGACAATATCCGGCTGCTCAGTGAACATTCCCGGCCCAGGCGTAATATTGTAGAGCGTTAATGCCCCCATCATGACGGCCGTGGTACCTGAACCTGGCACTCCTAATGTTAGCATTGGAATAAAGGAGCCGCAGGCCGAGGCATTATTAGCTGCTTCTGGCGCTGCTACGCCGCGAATATCGCCTTTACCAAATGAGTCGCTATTCCCACTGAGTTTCTTCTCAGTCATATAGGTAATTGCGCTGGCAATTGTCGCTCCTGCGCCAGGTAAAATACCGACAAAGAAACCGATAAAGGATGATCTAAGCGTTGGTATGGCGCATTCAGCCGCTTCCTTGCGATTGAACAGCAGGCGGCCTGTTTTGCGAATAATGGTTTTGCCGGTTGAGGTGTTTTCTAACATCAGCAGAATTTCGCTGACAGAAAACAGACCTATTACCACAACAATAAACTGTATACCATCTGATAGATGAACACTGTCGAAAGTAAAACGATAAACCCCGGTGTTGGCGTCTACTCCGACAGTAGCCAGACTCAATCCTATTAATGCTGCTAATAGTGATTTCAGCGGATTCTGGCTCATCATGCTACCCAGACAAGCAATGGCGAAAACCATAAGTGCGAAATATTCAGCAGGGCCGAAAGCTAGTGACCACTGCGCCAGTAATGGAGCAAATAAAATAATGCCGAAAATCGCCAGCAAAGAACCACAGAAAGAACTCACCGCGGAAATAGACAGCGCCACACCCGCACGGCCCTGTTTGGCCATCGGATAACCATCTAGCGCAGTCATAATGGCAGCGGCATCACCAGGAACATTCAGCAGAATCGATGATATACGCCCACCATACTCACAACCGATATAAACGGTTGCCAATAAAATCAGGGCAGATTCAGCAGGCAGCTTTAAAGCGAAAGCCAGCGGCAGCAGAATCGCAACGCCATTAATCGGCCCAAGCCCCGGCAACAACCCAACAATCGTACCGACAAAACAGCCAATTAAAGCAATAATCAGGTTTTGCGGCACCATTGCAACTTCAAAACCTTGGCTAAGATACATCCACGTTTCCATAAGTTCTCCGTCAGTTGAGCCAGCTACCGAGAGGCAGGGTTACGTCAAGTAAGCGGTCAAAGGCGAAATAGAGCGTGACGCCAAGGAACACCCCGGAAATGATTGCGGCAGGCAGTGTTGCGTTAAACAACAGTGCGACACTGAATGTCAGCAGCGCTGTCGCGAGAGGGAACCCCAGCCACTCAAATGCCCAGCCATAGATAACTAAAGAGATAATCAACAGCATTAGGCGACGGATAACGGGGGCGCTAGGCCAATTGCTCTGTTCTGGTTTTTTGAAAAGCAGCAGTAAGGCACAGAGCGCCATCAGAGACAGAATGATCATTGGGAAAGGTCTGGGTCCCAAAGGTTCATAAGTGTATTCGCTCTGAATGCCCCAACCAATGACCATCCCAATGGCGCAGAGCACTAGCCAGATAGCAGCAAAGATACGATCGCTCATAATGATGACTCTGTTATTTGGCTAAACCAAAAGCTCTGGCTTGTTCACGATATTGTTCAACCTGTTTTTTCACATAGTTGTCCAACTCTTTGCCGGTCATGTTGAATTCGAACAACCCACGGATATCACGTTGTTTTTTAAAAGCATCTGTTTGTTGTAGTCTATTAAAAGTATCAACCCACCATTGGTACTCTTCGTCAGAAACTTTTGGACCCATGTAAAATCCGCGAATAATCGGCCACACCAAGTTATAACCTTGCTCTTTGGCAGTAGGGATATTGGCTAAATCGCCATCTAGTCGTTTATCTGCATAAACAGCTAAGACCCGGATTTTGTCTCCATTCAGGTAAGGAACCATCTCGCTCAGATCGCCAGAAACCGCTTGAATATGATTACCCAGCAGAGCGGTGACAGGTTCGCCGCCCCCTTCAAAGGCGACATAACGCATCTTGTGAGGATCAATGCCGACTTCTTTTGCCAGCAGTGCGGTTTTCATCCAGTCCTGACTGCCAATGGAGGCTCCGGCGCCAAATACAATGTTATTAGGATTATCCTTGAAAGCGTTCATCAAATCGTTCAGGGTGCGGTAAGGTGAATCGGCACGGACAGCGATCATCCCATAATCAGTCCCAACACTCGCCAGCCAGCGCACATCATTAACGTTATAGCGACCAAATTTTCCCTGAGATAAATTGAGCAGAGAGCCGCCGGAGAAAGCGACAATGGTTCCCGCTTCAGCAGGTCGTTGTGCGACGATAGCATTGTAAGCGACAGCGCCAACACCTCCGGGCATAAAGGTGACGCGCATAGGCTTGCTGATCTCTTTCGTATCCAGTAGTGAAACTTGGATCAGCTTGCAGGTCAGGTCAAACCCGCCACCCGGTTTTGCAGGAGCAATACATTCGGTCTTGCCAGGCGCACTGACAGCAAAAACACTACTTGCGCCAAATAGCAAAGCGGTTGCCGTTAATATCTTGATCGTTATAGCTTTCATTTGTTTACTCTCATCAATACCTGTGTAAGATATACCACTACAACCAAACTTGGTTAAGTCAATTAGTAATAACAAAACCTTTCATTTACCTTTCATTAACAAGAAAAGTTGCTGATATGTGATTTTAATCGCTTAAATTTGCGTGGTGTTTCGCATTAATGAGCTAACAAATAGCTACAGGCTTTCTTTTTTGTTTTGGTTTGTTGTAAGTTTCTCGTAGTTTTGAGGTTGTACTGTTTTGTTTGCGAGAATTTTACATTCAGCTAAAAGGGGGGCATGAAAACGGTAATTCTTTATTTGTGCAATCTGTTAAATTAAACGGAGAATGTATTGAATATAATAAGACTTTATCTTACGGAAATCTGAATTGAGGAAATGATGAAAAAATTGATTCTTTGTAGTGCTGTGGGGAGTGCAATGGCTTTTGCTTTGGCGGGATGTAAAACGGAACTTAGTACTTCGGTATCTATTAACCAGTTGTTATCTGAACAAGTTAAAACAGTGACATCTGATTTGTTGGTTGAAGTCAGTGCTTGTGGTGATTATAAGGATTCCAGACAACCATCAAAATCTTTGTTAGACGCTCAGGAAAAAGTACCCGCTATTTTCGCCAATGTGGAATACGTGGAGTGTTTTAGAAAAAATATGGATTCGTTTGCTCACTTTAAAGTTCCCGTGAGTGTAGGGAACTCAAGTATAACTGATTCTACTAAGGGTATTCATCTTTACGGTGATGGCGCAGATATCTTGGTGATAAGCGTACCAAAAGAGATGAAGAAGAAAATTAGCCAGATAGATAGCTCAATGGCATCAAAGACCAAAATCTCAATTAATATTAAGAATGATACAGATAAGGTTTTAAAAATGACGGGCTTATCCGCATTTCTTAATGATAAAGAGCCGATGGTGATATCGAATTTTAGTTTGAAAGTAGGCAGTGAAATAAAACTCACTTTGTCTAATGTCTCTGTGGCGTCTGCATTGGATGAACGTTTTGATTTTACCCCGGTGCTTATGGCAATATCTGAGTAAATGGAAGTGGTAATAGAAATCTATTACTTGATTCGGTATGACAGAATATCTTGTTATTGATAGCGCGGTATTTTGTCATGAAAATGGAATTGAGTCAGCGTCTGACTATTTTTCAGGAAAATAGGTATGGCGATATAAACTGAAAATATAGTTATGCTTGTAATTATATTTATATGAATCGGTTAGATATTTAAAATATGCGCTTACTTTTAGTGGAAGACCACCCGGAATTATTGCACTGGTTGCAAAAAGCACTGAGTAGTGCGGGGTTTGCTGTAGATGTTGCGAATGATGGCATCATCGCTGATCAATTATTGCAGACAGAAAACTATGCGTTGTTGATTTTAGATGTTTCTTTGCCGAGGCTGGATGGCCTTTCATTGTTGATTCGTTTGCGTAAACGTGGGCAAAATTTGCCGGTATTATTATTAACGGCGAAGGCTGATGTTTCTGAGCGAGTGAAAGGGCTTAATTCTGGTGCTGATGATTATCTGACGAAACCTTTTGATTTACAGGAATTGGAGGCACGTATCCGGGCATTACTTCGGCGTAGTGCAAATGTGTTACAGGAGACGCTGACATTCGGCTCCCTTGTTTATCAGGATGATGGTTACTTTGTCCTGAACGATGAGCCATTGGCTTTGACGCCACGGGAACTTTCGGTTTTGACAACATTGTTCCATCGTCGAGGGAGGCCAGTTTCTAAACAACAGCTATTTGAACAGGTATTTGCATTGTTAGATGAAGCAAACCCACAAAGTATTGAACTTTATGTACACCGGATTCGGAAAAAATTGTCGGGCAGTAATGTGGGAATCAGTACATTACGGGGGTTAGGTTATCGTCTGGAGTGCCAGAAAGATGAGATGGTTTAAAGTACCGAACTCATTGTTTCATCAGTTACTCTTGTTTTTTGGCGTTCCGCTATTTTTGTTGGGTTGTTTATCGGTTTGCACTCATTATCTCAGTGCGGAGAATGCGGCGACATTGGCTTATGACCGTACTTTATTGGCATCGGCTCGAACTGTGGCAGAACGGCTGGCTGTTCAGAATAATCAATTGATTGTCGATGTACCTTATGTAGTTCTGGATAGTTTTGAGCGAAATATGAATGATAGGTTGTTCTATCAAGTATTATCTCCTGAAGGGAAAACCATTTCTGGCTATGATGATTTGCCTTTGATACCTAAAGATACGCTTCGTTCCAATTTATACACCGCTTTGGTTTATTTCTATGACGCTGAATATCACGGCCATCCTATTAGGGTTGCCGCCCTTTATCAGCCGATTAATGAAGGAGGGATGATGGGAATGGCGTTGATACTGGTCGCCGAAACAGTGGCTTCCCGCCATTATCTTGCGCAACAATTATTAATATCATCTTTGATGAGCCAGGGAACAGTGGTTGGGTTGACTCTGATTCTGGCTTACTTTCTGTTGAAGCAGCTACTGAAACCATTGCATAAACTTTCTGGCGTCATGGTCCGTCGTCCCGCTAATGATCTCACTCCATTACCGGATATGTTGCCTTGGTCAGAACTTTCCCCATTATTATATGCATTTAATCGTTATATAGAGCGACTGAAACTGATGGTGAGTCGGCAGGAGAGGTTCAGCGCGGATGCTTCTCATCAACTAAGAACGCCATTAACGGTATTAAAAACTCAAGTAGCGGTAGCGCTTGCCAGCACTGATCCGGAGCAATGGAAAGAAAGTTTACAGGCCATTGATAATACATTGGACAATACTATCTCTCTGACGGATCGTTTATTACAACTCTCTCGTTTGAAAGCGCATGAAAAGGAGGCCGTGAGGGATTATAAGCCGGTCAATTTGGTTGAATTGTTGCAACAGGCGTGTTTTTCTCGTTTGCAACAGGCTGAAAGTAAGCATATTGATTTGGGTTATGAAGGAGAAAACGCTCAATGGATCAAGGGGGAACCTGTATTACTGACAGAAATGTGCGCTAACTTATTGGACAATGCGATTAAATATACGCCGGAAGGTGGCATTGTCACGGCTAGGGTGATTCTCAGCCCTTGTAAGGCATATTGTTATTTGGAAGTGGATGACAGTGGGCCGGGGATTGCTAAAGAGGAAGTTAATTTGTCTCTAATGGCTTTTAATCGTCTTGATAATGCCGCTGGGCATGAAGGGGCAGGGCTGGGATTAGCCTTGGTCAAAGACATCAGTATTTATCATGGCGCTCATCTCCAATTATTGCCCAGTGAAATACTGGGCGGTTTATTGGTCAGAATTCCTTTTAGGCTTTCTGACGATTAATTTCCTGAGATTTTTCTGTCTTACGTCTAATAAGAGGAGTACGTAGTTGCTGTGCCAACATAACGCCCAATAACGTTATGCCGCCGCCAATCAAATGGTAACTGTGCATCTCTTCATGCAGAACCAGAATAGCGATAATTGCGGTAAATACCGGGGCCAGATTCATAAATATGGAAGCAGTATTAGCGCCAAGCTTTATAACGCCTTGTATCCATAAGTAGGGAGCGAGAATTGAGGCCGGAATACCAGCGAATAGGACTAACGAAATATTGTTGGTGTTTAGTTGAACATCTTTTGCTAACAAAAAATTGGGCAGTAATAACAGGACGCCAAAAGCGATTTGCACATACAGAGATTGCCAGTTGGGTAATGGAATAGACCAACGTTTGGTTAATACGCCATAGAGTGCGTAGGAGATGGAAGCAATCAACATCATCAACTCTCCGTGACCTAAACCGTGTTGTAGCAATAATATAGGATCACCGGCGCTAACCAACCAGACTAAACCAAACAGAGATAAAACAGTACCGAGAGCAATACCGACAGTGGGGATAACACGTAAAACAAATATACTGATGATGACAGTTAAAAGAGGAATTAATGAGTTAAGAGTTCTATATAAAATAGAAGAATTAATCTTTAAATTTCATTTAAAAACAGTATGTTAAATGTGAATGTCACATAAAGCATAAAAATAAATTATAATAAATGCAATTCTTATCTATAATAAAAGAGTCCTTTGAAATATCGTTCTTTTGCCAACATAACTAACTTTTTATATTTAAGGGGTTAAATATGCCAGCAGCTCAAGCTTATGCTCCACCCGGTTTTTGGGGGCCTTGGATTGATTTACAAGGATGGTTCGGTAGCAGCCACAGTGTTAGATATACTTTCGATACAGAATCACAGGCTCCATCCACTTTTTCCGTTGAAATACAATATGTAGATGAACCAACACTAAAAACTATACAAACTATGGGTCCTGGTGATTATCTGGTCCGTAGTAACGGAGGAATAGGAATAGATAGAATAAGATGTAAAAGTCATTCTACAGGGCAAAACATTAGAATTACTTGGTAATTTGTTTTAATATACTGTTAATTTCAGCCCTACTCGGATTTTAAGTAGGGCTTATTTTCTGTGAAATCGTTCAATTCAATATAGTAGGATCAAAATTATGAGAAATTTATTGGTTATTATGTTACTTCTATCTGTCATAACAGGATGCTCCAATAATCTAGATAAACAAGTACAAATAGAAGAGGGGCTGAAATTTTCATTTTCATCCGGTGGAGAATTTGTTTTAACTCAAGCCTGTACAGATCAAATTGATTATTTAGGGGCAGATAAAGGTGGCAATAACCAATTAGCAATAGTGATGAAAAAAGATAAATCTTGTTTTCCCCATTTTGATACTTTGATCAATAAGAATATTGGCACCCAAGTGACAGTATCATTTAGAGGTACACATATTATCTCGAATACCATTCAAACTACCTTAGGTCCTTCATTCAGAATATCGATAAAAGATGCAGAACAAGCTATGAATATTGTGAACGCGTTAAAAAATTAAATAGTAATCACTTTTTCATTAAGAAAATCAACTTCATCATAGGGCATGGTTTAAAGTCTTTATGCGTAGGTTCTGGTTGCCAATAACGGATCGTGCTTGCAGAACATACGTTGTCACGGCGTTGCCGACAAGAATTAGGTATGTCATTTAGCGAGTGGCGACAACGGTTACGGTTTTTACATGCTATTTCTTTACTGGAACAAGGGAAAACAGTGAATGAAGTCGCTTTTGATGTGGGGTATAGCTCATCTTCTGCTTTTATCGCGGTGTTTCAGCAATTGGCGGGTACGACACCGGACCGTTTCAAGAAAAGTTAATAATAAAAGAAACCGTTATTATGGGTTTTGTTATGATTCAGTGGCAAAATAGCCGGCTACGTCCGTTTTACGCCACAGGATGGAATCAAGTGAAGATTTTGGTTGATGAAAATATGCCTTATGCTGAACAACTATTTCAGCCATTGGGGGATGTACAAGCTATTCCGGGGCGTCCGGTGCCGGAGGGGGCATTGGATAACGCAGATGCCTTTATGGTCCGTTCGGTGACTAAGATTGATGAAGAACTGCTGAAAGGCAGCACGATAAAATTTATCGGTACGGCTACCGCAGGGACTGACCATGTGGATCAGTCGTGGTTATCGCAGGCAGGAATTGGGTTTTCAGCGGCGCCGGGATGTAATGCCATTGCTGTGGTTGAATACGTTTTCTCAGCGTTAATGTTGCTGGCTGAACGTGATAGTTTTGAGCTTAAAGATAAGGTTGTAGGCATTATCGGGGTCGGTAATGTCGGCAGTAGACTGGCGGAACGGTTAGCTGTTCTTGGTGTGCGGACACTTTTATGTGATCCACCAAGAGCTGCCAGAGGGGATGTTGGTGACTTTTGGCCGTTGGAGAAACTGGTTAAAGAGGCGGATATTCTGACATTCCACACGCCATTGAATACATCGGGTCCATATAAAACCCATCATTTAGTGGATGCTGAATTATTGTCAGCTTTGCCAGATAATCGCATATTGATTAACGCCAGCCGCGGTGAGGTTGTTGATAATCAGGCTCTGCTTGGCGTGTTGGAACATGGCAAGAAACTTCGTGTTGTTCTGGATGTTTGGGAGCCGGAGCCTGACTTATCCCTGCCATTATTGGAATTAGTTGATATTGGTACACCGCATATCGCAGGTTATACCCTTGAAGGTAAAGCGCGTGGTACCACACAGGTATTTGAAGCTTACTGTGGATTCCTCGGCTACCCTCGCAAAGTGGCTTTATCTGATCTATTGCCGGAGCCGGATTTCAGCCGGGTTACCCTGCATGGCAATGTGACTCAAAGCACACTAAAGCGGTTAATGCATTTAGTGTATGATGTGCGCCGCGATGATACGCCATTACGGCAAGCGGCCGGTCAAAAAGGGCAATTTGATTATCTGCGCAAAAACTATTTAGAACGCCGGGAATGGTCATCCTTGACGGTATGTTGTGATAACAAAGAGAGTGCTGAGTTGTTAGCCGCTCTTGGTTTCAGTACAGAACTGATTTAATTCGTGCAGAAATATATCTGCATGTCAGAAATATAGATGGAGAAAACCAACATGTCAGAAGGTTGGAATATTGCCCTGTTGGGTGCGACAGGGGCAGTAGGTGAAGCGATATTGGCGTTATTACAAGAACGTCAGTTTCCCGTTGGTGAATTGTATCCTCTCGCCAGTGAGCGCAGTGCCGGTGAGAATCTGCGTTTTAATGGTAAAAATTTTGTTGTTGGCGATGCCGCTGATTTTGACTGGTCACAGGTACAACTCGCTTTTTTCGTGGCTGGATTAGAAGCCACAGCACGATATGTTGAAAAAGCGACAGAAGAAGGTTGTCTGGTGATTGATAGCAGTGGGTTGTTTGCTATGGAACCGGATGTACCTTTAGTTGTTCCGGGTGTTAACCCTCATGCATTGGCGGATTATCGCAACCGTAATATTATCGCTTTGGCGGATAATATGACCAGTCAGGTACTGACAGCCATTAAACCGCTGGTGGATGCCGCTGGAATTGCACGTTTGCATTTGACTAACCTGTTCTCTGTTTCTGTTCACGGCAAAGCGGCGGTTGATGAATTAGCCGGGCAGAGCGCCCGTTTACTTAATGGCATCCCACCGGAGCCAGGTCGTTTTAGTAAACAACTGGCATTTAATCTTTTGCCGTTGCCAACAGATGTTGACGGTTCTGTGAGTGAAGAGCGTCGCCTTGTGGATCAAATACGCAAAGTTTTACAGGATGAGGGGTTACCCATTTCAGTGAGTTGCGTTCAGTCTTCCGTTTTTTATGGTAATGCTCAGGTAGTCCACTTGGAAACCTTGCGTCCGGTCGGGGTGGAAGAAGCTCGAGAAGAATTAGAGCGGATGGTTGATATTAACATTGCAGATGAAGGCGATTATCCGACGCCGGTGACGGAAGCATCAGGTAATGATGCGCTGAGTATTGGTTGTCTGCGCCATGATTATGGTATGCCGGAAGTATTACAATTCTGGTCTGTGGCCGACAACATCCGGTTTGGTGGCGCATTGATGGCTGTTGAAACAGCGGAAAAACTGATTCAGGAGCAATTTTACTGATGTTTGGTACAGAACAAATAGAATCTGTGCCAGGTTCAAAAATGAAAATTGCATTGGGTATTGAGTACGATGGCAGTCGATATTATGGCTGGCAACGTCAGCAAGAAGTGAAAAGTGTCCAAGGATGCCTTGAAGAAGCATTATCAAAAGTGGCCGATGAACCTATATCGGTATTTTGTGCTGGTCGGACTGATGCTGGAGTACATGCGACAGGGCAAGTTGTACATTTTGAAACGGCTGTTCAGCGCAAGGATGCCGCATGGACAATGGGTGTGAACGTGCACTTACCGCCGGATATTGCTGTTCGTTGGGTAAAAACCGTGGATGAGCGTTTTCATGCCCGTTTTAGCGCAACTGCCCGGCGATACCGTTACATTATTTTTAATCATCGTTATCGTCCGGCGGTGCTGGCTAATGGCGTAACCCATTTTCACTATCCACTGGATGAAAAGCGGATGCATCAGGCAGCGCAATGTTTGTTAGGGGAAAATGATTTTACCTCTTTCCGTGCAGTGCAATGCCAATCTAAAACACCTTGGCGTAATGTGATGCACATTAATGTCAGCCGTTATGGGCATTATGTCGTCATAGATATCAAAGCCAATGCTTTTGTACATCATATGGTGCGTAATATAGTCGGTAGCCTGATGGAAATTGGTTGTGGGAATCAGGATATTGACTGGATGGCCCAGTTGCTTGCTTTAAAAGACCGGACGAAAGCCGCTGCGACGGCAAAAGCGGCAGGGTTGTATTTGGTTGCTGTTGATTATCCGGCGCAATTTGATTTGCCTGGCGCCGCTATGGGACCTCTGTTTTTGGCAGATAATCTGATTTAACATTTGTTAGTTGCCGACACGGATGTTTTGGCATAGCGGGGAATATGATGGAATTTCTGACTCATTTTATTGATTTTGCTAAATTTATTATTGATTTCATTCTCCATATTGACATTCATTTAGCCGAACTGGTCGCACGATATGGTCATTGGATATATGGCATTCTGTTTCTGATTTTATTTTGTGAAACAGGATTAGTGATTACGCCGTTTCTGCCGGGAGATTCACTGTTATTTGTCGCCGGTGCTTTAGCGGCTTTGGACTCAAATGATCTGAATGTACATCTCATGGTGGTATTGATGATTATTGCGGCTGTTATTGGCGATGCTGTGAACTATGCTATTGGTCGCATTTTTGGCGAAAGGTTATTTATTAATCCAAATTCAAAAATTTTCCGCCGCAGTTATCTAGATAAAACACATGAGTTTTATGAAAAACATGGTGGGAAGGCAATTATTTTGGCGAGATTTGTACCGATTATCAGAACATTCGCACCATTTGTTGCAGGTATGGGGAAAATGTCTTATCGTCGTTTTGCTGCTTATAACGTGATTGGCGCACTAGTTTGGGTACTGTTATTCACCTATTCTGGTTATATATTCGGTGATATGCCAATGGTACAACAGAATTTGAAACTGTTGATTGTCGCTATCATCTTTATCTCAATCCTGCCCGGAGTGATTGAAATTTGGCGTCATCGTCGTGCGGTGATGAAGCAGAATAGTGATAACCGGTAACAGGTTTGAGCAGTTTTTTATCCACACTGTAATAGCATTGTGGTTTAATGGCACACAAATAACAAAACTGGCATAAGCCAGATTCAGACGGAAAGATCATTCAATGAGCTGGATTGAAAAAATTCTTAATAAAAGCAACATTACCCAAACTCGTAAAGCGAATATCCCGGAAGGGGTTTGGACTAAATGTGATAGTTGCAGTCAGGTGCTCTACCGTGCTGAGTTAGAGCGCAATCTTGAGGTTTGCCCTAAATGTGATCATCACATGCGTATTTCGGCGCGTACCCGATTGGCTACATTCCTTGATGAAGGAGCAACGACGGAATTAGGAGAAGAATTAGAGCCAAAAGATATTCTTAAATTCCGCGATTCCAAAAAGTATAAAGATCGTATATCAGCGGCGCAGAAACAAACCCAAGAGAAAGATGCCCTGATCGTGATGAAAGGCGCTCTGAGTGGTATGCCGGTTGTTGTTGCTGCTTTTGAATTTGCATTTATGGGCGGTTCTATGGCTTCGGTTGTTGGAGCCCGTTTTGTCCGTGCCGTAGAACAAGCGTTGGCAGACAATTGTCCTCTGATTTGTTTTTCTGCCAGTGGCGGCGCTCGTA
This sequence comes from Photorhabdus hainanensis, assembly GCF_018448965.1. Classification (NCBI taxonomy): domain Bacteria; kingdom Pseudomonadati; phylum Pseudomonadota; class Gammaproteobacteria; order Enterobacterales; family Morganellaceae; genus Photorhabdus; species Photorhabdus hainanensis. The sequence continues at coordinate 36,441 of NZ_RCWD01000019.1, forward strand.
TGCAAGAAGCATTGATGTCATTGATGCAGATGGCGAAAACCAGTGCTGCTTTAGCAAAAATGCAAGAACGTGGTTTGCCTTATATCTCTGTCATGACCGATCCGACAATGGGCGGTGTTTCAGCAAGTCTGGCGATGTTGGGTGATATCAATATTGCTGAACCAAAGGCATTGATTGGTTTTGCCGGGCCGCGAGTTATTGAGCAGACTGTCCGTGAAAAATTACCGTCCGGGTTCCAGCGTAGTGAGTTTTTGCTGGCAAAGGGAGCGATTGACATGATTGTTCGTCGTCCTGAAATGCGTGACACACTTGCCAGTTTACTTTCTAAACTCACTCATCAGTCGCAGCCGGGTACTAAGCCAATTGTTGCTGAATTTGTGGCAGAACCCGCTGATGTCGAGGCGGATATTCAAATAAACACCAATAAAGAAGATGTCTGACACTTTACAAATTCCTCAAGCCACGTCGCCATTGATGACGTGGCTTTCCTATCTTGGGAACCTGCACGCTAAGGCCATTGATATGGGGCTTGAGCGTGTGGGGAAGCTTGCCCAAACGTTAGAATTGGTTAACCCTGCGCCCAAGGTGATAACTGTATCCGGCACTAATGGCAAAGGAACCACCTGTTGCACGATAGAATCTATTTTGTTGGCGGCCGGGCTGAGAGTGGGTGTTTACAGCTCTCCGCATCTTGTATGTTATACCGAAAGAGTGCGTATTCAGGGGAAAGAGTTACCTGAACAGGAATTCTGTCGTGTATTTGCGGATATTGAATCTCGTCGCGGCGATATTTCGCTGACTTATTTTGAATATGGCACATTGGCGGCTTTGCAACTGTTTAAACAAGCTTGTCTGGATGTGGTTATCTTAGAAGTAGGCTTAGGTGGGCGGCTGGATGCGACAAATATTGTAGATGCCGATATTGCCGCTATTACCAGCATTGCACTTGATCATATTGATTGGTTGGGGTCGGACCGCGAGCATATTGGTCGAGAAAAAGCGGGGATTTTCCGTAAAGATCATTTTGCTGTAGTGGGTGAACCGGATATGCCATCTTCTGTCGCGGAAGTTGCGGGCGAATTAGGCGCCAAGTTGTTTCGCTGTGGCGTTGATTGGCGTTTCTCTCAGCAGGATAAAAACTGGCGCTGGCAATCTGATGATAGGCTATTTAGCAATCTACCTTTGCCAAATGTTCCTCTGATGAATGCAGCGACGGCAATGGGTGTTATTTGTTGTCTGTTACGACAAGATGATAAAGTCAGTCGGGCTATTAATGAGCGTGCAATCCATCAAGGGTTGCAAAATGCACAGTTGCCGGGGCGTTTTCAGATAGTTCGTGAAAATCCCCTGTTGATCTTGGACGTGGCGCATAATCCCCATGCGGCGGCTTATCTGGTACAGAAACTGGCCCAATTACCCCGCCAACCGGGTAGCAAAACCCTGGGTGTCGTGGGTATGTTAGGTGATAAAGATATTGCCGGTACACTGACTTGCCTGTCACGGCAAATAAATGAGTGGTATTGCGCTCCGTTGACTGAATTGCGTGGTGCGGATGCACAGACACTGGCGCAGTATCTTGAACAGCCACGGCTATTTACTGATGTGGAAAGTGCCTGGCATCAGGCGATGGCTGATGCTGATGAGCAAGATATTGTTGTCGTTTGTGGTTCATTCCACACGGTAGCGCATGTCATGGAGGCTCTGGACAGGGAGAAGGGAAGTGGCAAGTAGATTTCAGAATCGTTTGGTTGGAACAATTGTCTTGGTAGCATTGGGTGTTATTGTGCTGCCTGCGTTGTTAGACGGCAACAAGAAATATAACGAAGATAAATTTGCATCAATTCCCCTGGTTCCAAAGCCTGGAGATGAGCAAGAAATTGAATCTATACCTCCTCTTAATCCACCAATATTATCAGTGCCTCTGGAAGATGAGACAGAGGCATTGCAGCCAGAAACATTGGAGCAGCCGGAAATACCATTGGTTACTACTCCTAATCCCACGCCGATAATCCCTCCTGCTGTTCAGTCAGAAGTGAAGCCTCAACCACAGATTAAGCTTGAACCAAAACCAGAGACTAAGCCGCTCGCTCCGGCGCTTAAACCTAAACCAGACATCAAGCCAGAGCCGAAACCTGAAGTTAAACCGGTTGAAACCGCCCCGCAAGGGCAGGCTTATATCGTACAACTGGGTGCTTTAAAAAATGCCGGAAAGGTAGATGAAATCGTCGCCAGACTACGTTTGTCCGGTTATCAGGTTTATACGGTTCCTTCATCTCCGGTTCAGGGGCAATTAACCAGAATATATGTTGGCCCGAATGCCTCTAAGCAACAACTTGACTCGGCATTATCAGAATTGAAAAGCTTGACTGGATTACAAGGGCAAGTAAGGAGCTATCGGCCATAATAGTTACAAATTGTAATAATGTTACAGATTGTAATAAAAAGTGGGCGGATACCTATGTGACGAATAGGACAACGATCATGAAGAAGTAAATCTTAATGATTGCGGTGATGATGATTACTCAAATTCGCCGCCCAATTATTTTCAGTGGGATGGGAAATCTTGCTACGCAAACGTTTTCGTTTTCTGTTAGAATGCACTTGAAACGGATGCCGAGGTGTCTATTTTGGAATTAAAACATGGTTTGGATTGATTACGTTATTATCGCCGTTATTGGCTTCTCGGCATTAGTTAGCCTGATTCGTGGGTTTATTCGTGAGGCATTATCGCTGGTTACTTGGGGATGTGCTTTCTTTGTGGCAAGCCATTTTTATACTTACTTAGCGGTCTATTTCACCCGTTTTGAAGATGAATTGGTGCGTAACGGGATCGCTATCGCGTTGCTGTTTATCGCTACTTTGATTGTCGGTTCCGTGGTGAACTATGTGATAGGTTCTCTTGTGCAACGGACTGGATTGTCAGGTACTGATCGAGTACTGGGGGTCTGCTTTGGGGCATTGCGTGGTGTACTGATTGTCGCGGCTATTCTGTTTTTTCTGGATACATTTACACCATTGGCTCGAAGTGAAGATTGGAAACAGTCACAATTGATCCCACAGTTCAGTCATATCATTAGGTGGTTCTTTGACTACCTGCAAAATGCGTCAAGTTTCTTGCCGGAGAAATATACCTCTCCGTTTGGCTGATGAGGAAAAACTACATGTGCGGTATTGTTGGTATCGTCGGTTTTACACCGGTTAACCAGTCGATTTATGATGCGTTGACGGTGCTTCAGCACCGTGGGCAAGATGCTGCGGGCATTGCCACTATTGATGGTAACAATGGGTTTCGTTTACGCAAAGCCAATGGCTTAGTGAGAGACGTATTTGAAGCTCGGCATATGCTGCGTTTACAGGGAACGATCGGGATTGGTCATGTTCGCTACCCGACAGCGGGCAGTTCCAGTGCATCGGAGGCTCAACCGTTTTATGTGAACTCTCCATTTGGTATTACATTGACACACAATGGTAATTTGACGAATGCTCATGAGTTGAAGAAAAAGCTGTTTGAGGATGCCCGTCGCCATGTGAATACCACGTCAGATTCTGAGATTTTGCTCAATGTTTTTGCTAGTGAACTGGATTGCTTCCAGCATTATCCATTGGAACCTGACAATATTTTTGCGGCGGTAGCGGCAATGCATAAACAGGTGAGTGGCGCTTATGCCTGCATTGCGATGATTATTGGTCATGGATTAGTGGCTTTCCGTGATCCGCATGGTATTCGTCCGTTGGTTTTAGGTAAGCGCACCTTGGATGATGGCCGTAATGAATATATGGTCGCTTCTGAAAGCGTTGCATTGGATACGCTAGGCTTTGAATTCCTGCGGGATGTCGCATCAGGTGAAGCAATTTATATTACTGAACAAGGTCAGCTATTTACTCGTCAATGTGCTGAAAATCCTTCTCTGACCCCCTGCTTATTTGAATTTGTCTATTTAGCTCGCCCAGATTCTTTTATTGATAAAATTTCGGTTTATAACGCCCGCATACGGATGGGGCATAAGTTAGGGGCGAAAATCGCCCGTGAATGGGAAGATTTGCATATTGATGTGGTGATTCCAATCCCTGAAACATCTTGCGATGTCGCGCTAGAAATTGCCCGCATACTTGGTAAACCTTATCGTCAGGGATTTGTGAAAAACCGCTATGTCGGCCGGACATTTATCATGCCTGGGCAACAGGAGCGCCGGAAATCAGTCCGCCGTAAACTGAATGCTAATCGCGCGGAATTCCGTGATAAAAATGTGCTATTGGTGGACGATTCTATCGTACGTGGTACAACGTCAGAACAGATTGTTGATATGGCTCGTGAAGCGGGCGCGAAGAGAGTTTATCTTGCTTCGGCAGCACCGGAAGTGCGTTTCCCGAATGTCTATGGCATTGATATGCCCAATGCAAATGAACTGATTGCTCATGGGCGTGAAGTGGATGAAATTCGTCAGCTTATTGGTGCGGATGCATTGATATTTCAGGATTTAACCGATCTGATCGACGCTGTTCGTGAAGAAAACCCGGATGTTGATGGGTTTGAGTGTTCAGTATTCAATGGTGTTTATGTTACCAAAGACGTTGATCAGACTTATCTCTATTATCTGGAGAATTTGCGTAAAGATGATGAAGTAAAGCTGAATAATCAGAATGAAATCGAAAACCTGGATATCTATAATGAAGGTTGATGGCCTTCGGGTTTAAATAGCTGTTCGGTGTTTGATGAGGAAAAAATGAAAAGATTGATAGTAGGGCTTACAGGAGCAAGCGGGGCTATTTATGGCGTAAGGCTACTGCAAGTTTTACAACCAGTTGAAGGAATAGAGACACATCTGGTTATCAGTCGTTCCGCCCGCCAGACACTGGCGCTTGAAACAGATTATAGTTTACGAGATGTGCAGGCGCTGGCTGATGTTGTATATGACAACAGAGATATTGCCGCTGCCATCTCTTCAGGTTCATTCAAAACTTCGGGCATGGTCATTCTGCCATGCTCAATAAAAACCCTTTCAGGTATTGTTCACAGCTATACTGATGGATTAGTGACCAGAGCGGCAGATGTTGTATTAAAAGAAAGTCGTAAGTTAGTGCTTGGGGTGAGAGAGACGCCGTTGCATTTGGGGCATCTCAGGCTGATGACTCAAGCGGCGGAAATTGGCGCGGTGATTATGCCGCCTGTGCCTGCATTTTATCATCAGCCTCAACAGATTCAGGATATTATTGACCAGACAGTTAACCGAGTGCTTGATCAGTTTGATATTGAGCTGCCTCATGATCTATTTACCCGCTGGCAAGGGGCTAAAAGCGTTGAGATTTAGCATTTAGCAGGTCTTCAAGTGCCTCTTTTAGCTGAAAATAGCGGAAGCCAAAACCCGCTTGTTCCAAATTATGCGGTATAGCCTGTTGTCCGCCTAGTACCAGTGCCGAAGCTTCTCCCATCAGTAATTTCAGCACAAAAGCAGGTGTTCGAATAATAGCAGGGCGATGCAATACTTCTCCCAATGTTGCGGCAAATTGATCATTATGTACTGGATAAGGGGCGGTCATGTTAAAAGGACCGCTCAAATCAGGCGTCATTAACAGGTAATAGATGCCATTCACCATATCGTCAATATGAATCCAGGGCAGATACTGTTTCCCGCTCCCCATAGGGCCGCCAAGCCCAAGACGGAACAGGGGAAGCATTTTTTTCAGCGCTCCGCCGTTTTTTGCCAGTACAACACCAGTACGTAAAAGACAAACCCGGGTTTTATCACTGGCTGCCTGTAATGCAAGTTGTTCCCACTGCTTACATAGCTGATGAGTAAATTCATCATGAGGCGGCTCGTGTTCTGTGACGACTGTTTGATTCTGATCCCCGTAATAGCCCACCGCAGAGCCGGAAATAAAGACCTCCGGTGGTGTCTGGCTGGCATTAATCAGCTTGCTGAGTTGCTCTGTTAATGTCCAGCGACTCTGGCACAGCTTCTCTTTTTGCGTTGAAGTCCATAGCTTGTTTGCTATGGGTTCGCCAGCAAGATTGATTACGGCATCAAAATCGTTGAGATCGGTTTTATCTTTCAGGCTGGTCCAGCATTCAGCTTGATTGCTGAATAGAGAATAAACTTTTTGAGGTGAGCGGCTTAGAATAGTAATGGAATGGGATAGGGAAAGAAGTTGGCAAACCAGACGGCTACCAATCAAACCTGTTCCGCCAGTGATTAAAATACGCATAACCACTCCTATAACCTAAATTGTTGATATAAGAACTGTTGTTGATATAAAAACTATAGCATATAGCAGAGATATAAGGGCTGGTGGTTAAAGATATAGCTATCTGTCAGTCGGATCAAGTTTTGCGGGGAAATAGTTACCCCGCAGACAGGTATTAGGCTTTGCTATAGGCAATTTGAGTGGCGGGACGTTGACTGATAGCATCAAACCATTTTTTCACCGCCGGATAATCGTTCAGATCAATATTCTGACGTTCATAGGCACGAACCCACGGATAAGTTGAGATATCAGCAATACTGTATTCCTGACCGCCCAGATAGGGTGTTTTTTCCAATTGGGTATTCAGGACTTGATACAAGCGCTTTGTCTCTTCCTGATAACGATTAATCGCGTAAGGGACTTTCTCCGGCGCGAAGTGACTAAAATGGTGATTTTGTCCTAGCATTGGTCCAAAGCCGCCGACCTGCCAAAACAGCCATTGCAGGCTTTGAATACGCTCACGCATATCTTTGCTGAGTAACTTACCCGTTTTTTCTGCCAGATAAGTAAGAATGGCGCCAGATTCGAAAATGGCGATAGGTTTACCCCCATCGACTGGTTGCTGATCAACGATGGCGGGAATCTTATTATTAGGCGAAATGGCAAGAAATTCAGGTTTGAATTGATCCCCGGCGCCAATATCAATTCGGTGAATATGATAGGGAAGACCCGCTTCTTCCAGGAAGAGGGTGATTTTATGGCCGTTTGGCGTTGGAGCATAATACAGATCGATCATGGAACCTCCAGTGGAACACGTAATTGCGTCACACATTACCATTAATTTGTGCAGCGTGTAAGGTATGTTGATACCCTTCCTGGCCTAAGACCAACGTGATCTTCCTGAGCAGTACGACAGGAAGATCATGAATAAAGAAATGATCAGTTTTTCTTCTGGAGAAAAGCGTACTTATTTGGAGCTTGTTTTTATGCTGCCATCCGCGTTAACTGTTGCCCGACTTCCGCCGTACAGATCTTTCCTGAAAGTAGAGTAATCTGTGTGGACATCATCACGACTTTCTAGTTCTGCCAATACTTCCTGGCTGGATACGCTAAACCCTTTGGCATGGATAGGAGAAGAAAAGGGTTCGGTATAGAGATTCAATCCCCACTGAGGCGCTAAACCGTGGTTAGCCGCGCCTAAATTAACTTCAATCATAGAGTGATGATTATCATCAACCAGATAACCCGTTGCTAGCCACCGAGTCAGTTCTTTCATTTCCCGATCCCCACGTTGAATGGATTGCTCTGGTGATTCGCCGTTAGTAGGCGTACCTAAAGCAAGATCATTTTTCAGGCCCGCGCCCAGCAACCTGGCCGCAGTAATAAAACGATCCGTAGTACCCGAAGGCGCGGCGACAGTCGGCAAATTGTGCAAAGCGGCATCCTTGGAAAATCCTGTATTTTCTTTCACATTCCAGACAGAAAAACCGTTGCCACGTTGTACGATAATGTTTTCCTTAGCTAACTCTTGATGTGCTTTGATAGGTTCTGAACGACCAAATTGATAGTCAGTTCTATCCAGCCGGTTGCGAGGATTTAAACTGGCAAACGCCAGCTCTCGGTTGGTCAGACGATTATCGGCCTCAAGTGAAGCGGTGGTTGCCCAGACACTATCCTTATCAGGCGCTGCCGTTCTGAAATCTCTCTGGACTTCTGTAAGGCTATTGCCGGCCAGAGCCGGGTTACTGATAACTTCTTGCCCGTCTTTCTGTTTAGTTACCTGATATAATTCGGGATTTTCAGAGGCATTAAGTTTATTTTCATTTTTAAAAGTGTAGAGATTCAATTGATCAGGTAAGGGCTTTTCCTTAGTGGAACCGCGGGCAGGTGCAAAGTTTTTACTTTCCAAGTAACCAATATCAATTATATCCTTGAATTCTGATTTCAATTCAGGTGATGAATAAATTTTCTCCAGAGTGTCCCGGAAATAAGCTGAGTTAGTGAGATCATAATAAGCAGTGGCCTTCTCCCTCAATGTTAGCGGTTCTGTATCTGCCCTATCAGGTCTCACGCCATTCTGCCGTGCTTCACTAATGATTCGAGTAAATCCACCTGCGCCAAGCTGGCCGACAATACTAAAACCGGGCTTATCTCCGGTATAGGCATTAAGCATTTTAGTAACTGCGGTTAACTCATTACCTTCCGCCCGAACAAAAAGTTTGACCAGATTGGACAAGAGAGAATCAACTGTTTTATGGGCGGCGGTGCTTTCGCTGGCTAAACGAGAAATATTAGTTTCAATTTGTTTGTTAGTTACGACGGATTTTTCATTCCAACGTGTGATAACCGAGGTTGGCGCTGTCAGTGGATTATCAATGGTATTATTTAATAATGGCTCGCAGCAATGGCTAGTTTTATCTGTTGCCGTTGGTTGATGCAATTCAGTTTGATGAATATCGATTCTGGTGTTAGCTCTCTGTATTGAAAAATCTGGCATATTTTTTCTCCGTTATTTTATTCTATTTTCTGTTGTGAACTCTTTGAATTTACAGTCTGAAAAAACGTGTCAAACAAAAATATCGTGGGCCGAAGCGGAAGTGGTGGGTTTAGTTTCTGGAAAAGGAAGTTCGGCTCTTATTTTTTGCAGGTTTCCCAGAATATTAGCCAAGTCAGTAGCATCGATTCGTTCTATATCTTGTAATAAACAGAGACGAATAGTTTGCGTCGGTTGATGTAATGCAAGCCATGCTCCTCCAAGCATATTTATATTACTGTTTAATGAGAGCCAAAATTCCGCATCACTATTCACAAACGGAGCCACTGTATGATGGAAAGTCAGCATCGATCCTGTTGAATCTACTTCTAACCACCAGGGGCCATAATCACCAATGTTCAATTGCACTGCGCCGGTGGAAAGATTCAACATAATGTTGGTTTGAGCGGCAAAATCTGCGCATAATTTTTCTAATTTGGACATCAATAAATCTCATCAAAAAAATTAACAGTAAAATATTGCCACAAATTATGTGGTAGGAGCGTGGGATCGTCTATCAAAAACAGGCAATGATATTGTAGGAATTAATCAGATAGATGGGTTCTTGGTCGGATGTCAACATACGGTGAGGGTTGGTTTTTATGAAGAATGTGGTGATAAACCTGACGGAGTAAAGCGACATACTAATACTGAATTCGGCGATGATTTCCGAGTCTTGGTAGATTAAGGAGCTAGTTCGGACATATTGCGTAATGATTATTTTATATGATGATTATGGCAAGAATATGGAAGTGTCAGGCATTGCTATTATATAGATTATAAATAATTGACATAATATTTATGTCAATAATAAAGTGCTGATATATTGTCACTTGATCTTCTTCGCTATTTTTGTTTGGGATAGATAGGCTGTTTTTATTATTTGATTCATTAAGGATAAAATTTAATGATTAATCATGATAGTAAGTAAGGATAATACTTTTCTCATGTAAATCAAACTATTATTTCTTCTTTTTTTTGATGATGATAATTCTATATCAGGATAATGAGTTTTTGGTTTTTATTTTTTGTGGATTTAGTATTTGTGAAATTAAATAAATCAATGATCTGCATTGTTATTTGGTTGCCATTTTTTACCTTATGTTTTTCATAATGATATTCGTTTTGCATTTATTGAATTTTATTACAATTGCAGACTTGAGTGAATGAATTTTCTCTCCCACTATTATTGATGTATCGACCTAATAATAAGTGTCGAATTAATATTCCAGAATAAAAAGAGGGAGATAATAATTATGAGCGAATTATGCCCACGTGATATTATTGATAGCCAAAAAACTACAGAAAATTGGGTGGAGTTCCAATTAGTTGATGAACAAGGTAATCCATTAGTGAATATGCCTTATCGTCTGATAAGTAGCGGGAGGTTTCGAGATGAACGCAAAGGTGTGACTAATAATCAAGGATTGCTTAGGGAAGAAAACTTATCACCTGATGCGGTGACGTTATATATCAGCGCTCAACCATTAGCTGATGAAATGGAACAACGTCCATTACGGGAAAAACGCAGTATTAGGGCGTCAGTTGTCAAACCAAAAGCGGAAACGGAAGGTCATCAACACCATTATGTGACGATTGGACAGATAAGTGATGGCTTGCCTGTCATTGATAAATGGATAGAAGAGAAACCGCCACGCTATCATTTCCCGGATTCGGTACCGAAAGGTTTTCGTGTCTTCTCAACAAACTGCCGGTATGTTTTGGAAGTATGTCCATTTCGTGCATGGGTACTATTGTTACATCATCAGAAAGATTATTCCTTGGTGAATGCTTATAATTTGGCACTAATGGGATTACTGTCATATTTTGATGATAATGTCGATATAGTTGGTTCTATTACTCATTTTTTTAACCGACAGATGCTGGATATATCTCAATTGCCTGGTAAGGTGGAAAAAATAGCGCGTACTCCCATTGTTTATGATGTGCCATTTAGTGAACGTTATACTGATGTTGTATTTATTGATTCAAAAGCAGGTGAAAGCGGGATAGGAGATACGGAATTATTTTATGCAGCTAACCAACAGGATATTATTATCAGTTGGCGGGGGACGGCGAGTGTTGATGACGCCATTACTGATATTATGTATCAACCATTGAAATTGGGTTGTGAACCAGATGGTGTATGCAGTGGTTTTATTAATAATGGTAAAGTTCACAGGGGATTTTGGGAGGCGTTTAATCTTATTGGTCAGTTAAAAATTCCCGGTTCTGATGAAAACATGTTTGATAAAATTATTAATTTAGCTAAAAACCGAAACGTATTTGTTTGTGGACATAGTTTAGGTGGCGCTTTAGGGTTATTGCATAGCGCCCAACTGAAAGAATATCATCCTTGCTTGTATAGCTATGGGATGCCTCGGACATTAACCCGCAGCGCGGTACAAGAATTAGAAGATATTACACATTACCGTCATGTGAATGAAAATGATTTGGTTCCCTCTATGCCTCCGGAAAAGGATTTGGATAACTGGCTGTATAATTATTGGGGACCATTGGGTTATCTATTTAGCGCTATTGAATTGTTGGGTTTGACAAAAGGTCAGGAAGTTTTTTTACATCATGGAGAAATAGTTCATTTTTATAAGGCTGATCTTATTATTGAGACTTTAAAACAGGATGATTCAAACAACTTTATACGGCTTACAGAGGTATTGCCTGTCATGGCAAAATTGTATTTGATTCCGTCACTGAATCATGAAACTGAAGATAATATGAAGGTGGCATCGGAGATTCAAAAGGAGTTTTTCAAACAGATAAGTAGTGCTGATAGGGATAAATGGTTCCCACGTAATGCAAATCCGACCTTAAAATATGCTTTAGGTGTCCCTGATCACCGTATGCTTAACTATATTCATTACATTGGTGATAGAATTGCAGAATTGTTTGCTCCCGATAAATATTATTTTTATCAAGAACAGAAACAATTATTTGAAAAAACAATGAATGAAAGGAATGATATTATTCCTGATATTCGGCAACGCAATACGCTGTTTTTGAATATGGATAACCAATTAGAGCTAGCACTTATTGATACTCTGCAAGATAAACGCGATATTTTGGCCTTAACACGTTATACCAATATTGCTACGCGGATTGAGAAAGAATTATGATGAAACAGAGGTGAATAAATTAAATATTAAGATATTAATTAATTGAAATTTATAACCAAATAAATAGAACGCCAGAAAATAATGCCGCCATAATGAGGAATATGGACGGACGACGGTTTGAATTTCTCTTTTCTAATTTTCAGGGTTGATAAGATGAAGCTGTCAACCCTGTTATCATTACCAGTAAAAACCTTATCAGACTACAGTTTCTTTACAGTTCTATTTCAAGTTTAGCGAAAAGGTTGCATGAGCCGTCTGAAACGAATAACTTCGTAGGGTCCCTATCGATTTGGTTGTTTTGAGTAGAATAAACATTTTGTAGATTTACAAGTTCTTGCTAATAAAAAAGGTTTTTGAAGATGGAACAAGAGAATGTAGTGAGTGTTGAGTGGATCGATATCGTTAATGAAAATAATGAAGTCATTGCTCAGGCTACGCGTCGACAAATGCGTGCCCAACGTTTACGACACCGTGCGACTTATATCGTTGTTCACAACGGCATGGGAAAGATTTTGGTTCAACATCGTACAATAACTAAAGATTTTTATCCGGGAAAGCTGGACGCGACCGCAGGCGGTGTTGTGATGGCGGGTGAAAATATGTTGGATTCTGCCCGGCGTGAAGCAGAAGAAGAGTTAGGTATTGCCGGTGTGCCTTTTGCAGAACATGGTAGTTTTTATTATGAAGCAGAAGATTGCCGTATTTGTGGCGCATTATTCAGTTGCATCAGTCATGGTCCGTTTGCTTTACAGGAAGCGGAAATTGATGATGTGTGCTGGTTGACGCCGGAGGAGATAACCGCTCGCTGTGATGAATTCACTCCTGATTCGCTGAAAGCGCTTTCTCTGTGGCTGACACGTAATAATGATTTTGATGCAATTATTGTCAATAGAAAAAAATGAGAATAGCCTAAAAAGAATTATCTAATTAATCTGAGTAAAAATTAATGAGGTTGTACGTTCTTATTGATGAAATGCGGGAGGGTGGCTGGCGGCCATCCTCCAATACGACCGCACCGTTCTTTCGAGATTTTGGGCAAACTGTTAATAACGTGCTGTAAAATATGTGCCTGCGACACAAGCGCCACTCTATTTAAGCGGTAAGTAAATATCCGTCAGTAATTCATGTGTAGCGACTTCATGCACAAAATTAAAATAATGAAAGTACAGTGGGAAATCGCGTAGCTCTTCTCCGCTGGCAGGTAGCCAGTCGCGATACAAATATCGCGCACTCTCTGATAAAGAATCATGTGAACCATGATGGCGAGCCACGGCACAGCGTCCACCGGGTATGACGCCGTTAGTCACTCCGAACAGATTATCCTCTTGGATTGGCGCCTCGACTGTGCCGCAAATATCAAAGCGGAAATCTTCTCCTTTTATCGTTGCCGGATCGTGTGGAGCGATACCGTAGGTTTGACTGCTGGTAACAGGTGACAGTCCTGTGGTTTTGCGCCATTCGATAAAACGTGCGGCGGTTGCATTGACCAACTCGGGTTGACCGTGATGGGACAATATAGCAACGAGTGTTTCTGGAAAATTAACAATTTTTACATTCATGGTTTGTCTCCTGATATGTTTTTGTTCAGGCATACGCTGGTGCCAATTTATCCAAGCCGGTTGTTTACGGAACTGGCTTGGTGTCAGACCAAATGACTGTTTGAAGGCTCTGCTGAACGATTCTGGATTCTGAAAACCTGCGTCCAACGCAATATCGATGATTTTTTCTAACGGATTGAATGCCAGACGGTAAGAAGCACGCTTTAACCTCATTAATTGGATATAGCGTCCTACAGGTATACCGCAGTAATTGGCGAACTGCCTATGAAAGTGATAACGCGAAAAATTCGCTACCTCACTCAGTTGTTCCAATGTGAGCGGCTCATCCAAATGGCGCTCAATATAATTAAATACCTGATTGAATCGTTTGACGTAGGCGTCAGTTTTATCATTGTGCATTGCATCCTCCAATTAGAGAGCACTATGCCTGAACATAAGAGACATTGCCTGACTGATATTGCTGACTTTTGCGTTAAGCCGGTGTGGAAAACGTTATTTCAAATGAAATTCTAATCGTGTAAGTAAGGAAATAACAGCACATAGCAGGGCAATGAATTTAAAGCGTATTAGGTAGTAAAATAGTATAAAGATTTTAATCCTCTTGATCTTATTAATGAAAATAACCGGGTTATTTAGGGATGAGAAACTCTATGGGGATATAATTGTTATTATTGAAGAATAGATAGTGTTTAAAAAATTAGGTTTGAATAATGGTTAGTATTTAGAAGATAGAATATCTGGGGAAGAAAAGACTATTTATTGTTCTATTATTGTGATTTAATGGATTTGGTTTGATTTGATAGAAGTCGTAAAGATATTGTATGGCCCAGATAATCTGGGTATCCGCTATGATATACCCTATGGATTTCAAGATGGATCGCGACGGCAAGGGAGCGAATCCCCGGGAGCATAGGTAACTATGTGACCGGGGTGAGTGAGTGCAGCCAACAAAGAGGCAGCTTGAAAGATAACGGGTATAAAAGCATTTCTCGATATTAGCGTGCTTTAATAGGTATTATCAGGAATTAGGATCATGTGGGACCAAATCATAGCTATCTGATTCAGCCGTGGATGAGGACCTTTTTATATAACGGTTATCCATTGGAGTTTAGAATCAGCATTCTAAGGTTAAGGGCTTACAATGTTCTTTTGGACAGGATCATGGAATGGTTATCACATTGTTTGGGGATCGCATGAGTCAAAATTAACGAGTTATAGAGGTTTAACATGGCATTTTCATCAAGACAGAGTTTGCATTATTTAGAACTCAAAATTAAAGAATTGCATGAGATATCATCCAAGCTTAATTTTAGATATCTTTCTGATGCTAGAAGCGGAAGTCGTTTCCTTTTTGAAATAAATGAACTCATCAGAACGGTTAATCATGAGATAGGTACAAATTGCTTGTCTGTTGATGGTGGTATTGCAATCTTGCAAGATGAAATAGATAACCTGAAGAGACAGGAATTTGACTTGTTAATGAATGATAGCCAGATATATATGATTGTTCAAAAAGAAAAAAAAGAAGAAGAGGATGAAAAAACCAATTTAACTTTGAAACGAATTGGTTTTGTTAGCGGTGGTTCTCAGATTTTTGCCGGTCTTGGAGTATGTGTGGCCTCTCTTGGCGCCGCTTGTGCCGGTTTTGGTGTACCTCTACTGATACAGGGAGGAAATAATGTTTATGAGAATGGGTATTACCTGTTATTAAGAAAAGAGGTTTCAGGTCCGGTAAGAGATGTTTATACCCTATGGATTTCAAGATGCATCGCGACGGCAAGGGAGTGAATCCCCGGGAGCATAGGTAACTATGTGACCGGGGTGAGCGAGTGCAGCCAACAAAGAGGCAACTTGAAAGATAACGGGTATATCGTGATGCAGCTAAAACGCTTGGTTATAGTGAAACTGATGGTGATAGAGTTTACGGCTATGTAGATCTGGCGTTGTCTGGGTACGGAATGGCAAGATCTGTTGTGAGGCCCGGAACTTTTCGTTTATTTCGGTATATAAAAACTGATTACATCAGAGGGTGGCAGGTGATGGGGAGGATACCTTTGATTGCTGAGTTTTTTGGTGATGCTGCGACTGGTTTCAGTATTTATTTGATTTCTAAAGGTGAAAAAAATGAGTGATGATGTGACGTTATCCTATTACAATGTTTTTTTTGTAATTATTTATTACGCAACTTCTATTTTTATATTTATTATACTTCTTAAGCTAAGGGGGTATTTAAAGACCCATATCCGAGAGGTGATTTTTTCTATTTTTCTTTTGATTGTTAATGCTGTTCAATATAATGTTTTGGCAAATGGTGGTATTCTGATATATATATTCCCACATTATTTTAGTATTTACGATTATAGATCAATCCGGTTTGGTGCTTTGTTTTTCTTTATTGTATATTGTTTTCTAATGCCTGTGAGTAAATCTTATAGCGAGGAAGAAGAAAAGCAAAGCGGAGATAATGATAAAAAAAATGAATGATGATGTGACATTATCCTATTACAATGTCTTTTTTGTAATTATTTATTACGCAATATCTATTTTGGTGCTTATTGTACTGTTTAAGCTGAATGAATATGTCAGGGGCTATATTAGAGAGGTGATTTTTACTGTTATTATTGTGGTTGTTGGTGCTATTCAATATGGTATTTTTGTAAATGGTGGTGTGCTGGTATATATATTCCCACATTATTTTAGCATTGACGATTATGATTCAATTAGATATGGTGCGAATTTTCTTTTATTTTTATATCCTTGTCTTCTTATTATGGATAGACCCTATAGTAAAGAAAAGGAAAGCAGAGATAATGGTGAAAAAGATGAGTGATGGTATAACGTTATCCAATTATAATATCTTTTTTGTAATTATTTATTACGCAATGTCTATTTTGGTGCTTATTGTACTGTTTAAGTTGAGGGAATATGTAAGGGGTCATATTCGAACGGTGCTTTTTACTGTTATCTTTGTGATTGTTAATACTGTACAGCATAACATTGCTGTAAATGGCGGTGTACTGGTATATATATTTCCACATTATTTTAGTATTTATGATTATAGATCAATCCGGTTTGGTGCTTTGTTTTTTGCAATTGCATATTCTTGTCTTCTTACTATGAATAAACCTGATAGTGAAGAAAAAGAAAAAGAAAAAGAAAAAGAAAAAGAAAAAGAAAAGAATTGATATTTATTCAATGGATTACAGAGTGAAGTTTATTTTGAAGTTTATCTAAATACCTCCCGTTTGGGAGGTGGTATTTTATTGAGAGTTAATATACCGTATCTTCCCATATACTATAACCGCCGGTTCCTGCGATAATATGGTTCCACGTTATACTTTTATATATTAACGATAGCGTTTCTTGAGGTTGCTGGTCATTATTTTCTAAAGAGTTGGGATGGAGTACACTGTATTCCAATATTTGAGCTCCGATTAGCTTTAAATTAAAATATAATTCTAATCCTCCATTTAAACTTGTCCGATAATGGTTAATAAAACAATCCATTACTTCATTATTGGAAATTGCAACACCTAACAGAGGCGTTGATTTATCAATGGGTTTTCTAATTATCACCGGTTGATGTTTAACGTTTTTCTTACGTAACATTGAGTGGCTCAAACCGTAAACCAGAATTTCATCTTGATGGTTAACTTGGTATTTATTACCAATCGAGTCAATTGATGAACAACCCGCGGAGATGAGTCCCTGATTTCGCCCTTTTATCGTCAAATAAATTAACGGCCTATCCCAATAGGGCTATTTTATTTGCCCTTCTTTACCATAAAGAGCGAACCTGGGCAGTGCTCAAAATCCTCACGTACTACGTGTACGCTCCGGTTTTTCCGCGCTGTCCGTGTTCAAACTGCCTGCAACAATTACGCCTATTGGGATTGGCACTAAATCAGCCAAAATATATTTACTCCTATGTCATTGGTATGAATGATGTAGATAAGAAAGTAGTTTGGTTGTCAGACTCGTCTCTTTTTCTTCTAACTTTCGTCATGCTGCCAAGAAGGTAAAACATAAGTATGCTTGCCTGTTTGGAAAGCATATTTAAAAATATTCCAAGTTAGTATCAAAGAGGAGAATGCTAATCAAGGTTCTTTCCATTCCTCAAAAATAGCGCAATTCGATCAAAAGTCAACCTTTTTGGTTGGTTTTAAAACAATTGTTTGTTGGCGATATCGGTATTATTAACACGACATTCAGTAATGCAGATTGTGACTTTGAGAGATTCTGTTGGGAATTATTACTTGTTGATTTTAGTGATAGGCAAGGAAAACGTAGCGTTATTCTTGGAGAATAAATATGAATAGAGGTTTATAAAGAAAGAACATGGAGGAGAATGAGGAATATTGATGCCGTGTTAGCCCCGCGAGTTGCAAATATATACTGCTTCAAAGTATAGTCCTGAGAAGTAAAAACATGATCAGAGTGTACTGGTTTATTATGAGAACCCTGTAAATTAATAACTTATTAATCTGCGAGATGTTAGAGCTGAATTTGGAACTATATATGGCAGTGTAAAGTGGGGGTATTCTATATGTTACAGAAGGTTATGTGTGGTTACACCATACCGATAAGCAAGTTCAAAGCCAATCCTAGCGCGGCTTTGGCGGAAGCCCAAGGAGATGCTATTGCTGTCTCATCAAACAATCAGATCCAGTTCTATGCCGTGCCTGCACATATGTATGAAGAGATTATTAATTTTGTTGAGTTTGCTCAACGAGGGACAACTGAATTAAAAAACATTCCTGCTAATTTTACTGGTGAAGGTTTGGATATGGATCAGGTTGCTACTGAGATGGCAACGAAACTCAAACATGGTTCCCTGTACTTAAGGCCGATAAAAAAGTGAATCAGAAAGCAGAACCTGGGATTCAACCAAAAAAGAAAGAGTTCAATAAGATAAAGGCAGATAATTCTGTCAGGAAACTATCATCTGCACAGAAGCAAGATCGCGATGCTCGTTTCTCAGCACGTCGAAAAGCTTTAAAGGAGTCAATCCTATCAGATTCAATCTGGTTGACCTCAGAGGCTGTTTCAAATGGATATAGATTTAAATCCAGCAATAAGAGTGCAGGGCCAAACAGATGGAAAAACAGTAATAAGATTTTTGCGATTACGATTGATGGTAAAGATTATTTTCCTCAATATGCTTTAAATGAAGATTTTAAACCGCTTGATATTATTAAGAAAATCATCACATTATTTGGTGATAAAAAAACCTCTTGGGGATTGGCTGTTTGGTTTGGTTCGAATAATAGTTGGTTAGGTAATAAGAAACCTAAAGAAGTTCTGAGAACAATGCCAGAGCAAGTACTTATTGCCGCTAGGGAAGAACTGGAAGGGGGAGGGCATGGTTAAGAGAAAAGACCAAAAATTACAGGGAGCGAATCCCCGGGAGCATAGAAAACTATGTGACCGGGGTGAGTGAGTGCAGCCAACAAAGAGGCAGCTTGAAAGATGGCGGGTATATTTATTTTATTTCCGGCATCACACCTATAAATGATCTCTTCTTCCTTGGTTCAGACATTAGGGATTCAAGATGCTCAACACATTGTAGATAATGAGGAGTTTGCTTGTGTATGTTAGCCGCGTTTTCATCAACATAGGCTTCATAAATATAAAAGCGGGTAGGGATATTTTCATCACGTAATACATCAAAACGTAAATTGCCTGCTTCTTTAATTGACCCCAGATGATTAAGGCGAAAAACTTCAATAAATTCGTCTAATTTGTCCTGCTTAACATTAATTTCAACCAGAGTTACGTGCATCTTATATTCTCCTTACTGCCTATCCCAATAGAGCTATTTTATTTGCCATTTTGAACCTGGGCAGTGCTCAAAATCCTCACGTACTACGTGTACGCTCCGGTTTTTCCGCGCTGTCCGTGTTCAAACTGTCTGCAACAATTACGCCTATTGAGATAGGCTCTTATTGTTTTTCACTTAAAAATAACTCGTAAGCTTTGCTGGCATTCTCATTCTGGTGTACGACTGCTTGAACCGCTTTTAACATGGCGACCGGCGCTTCGGATTGGAATATATTACGGCCCATATCAACACCGGCAGCCCCTTGATCAATGGCCTGGTAACACATCTCCAGAGCCTCTTTTTCTGGTAACTTTTTACCACCCGCAATGACAATAGGAACCGGGCATCCGCTGGCAATACGCTCAAAACCTGTATCGACATAGTAAGTTTTAATGATTTGGGCGCCCATTTCGGCGGCAATGCGCGTCGCCAGAGAAAAATAACGTTGATCCCGAACCATATCTTTACCAACGCCGGTGACTGCCATTGTTGGCATACCGTAACGCATTCCCTGATCGACTAATTTGATAATGTTCTTAATTGATTGATGCTCATATTCAGAGCCGATATAGACCTGAGCGGCTACGGCACAGACATTCAGGCGTAAAGCGTCTTCCATCGCGACCGCGACCGCTTCATTGGAAAGCTCTGTCAGAATCGAGTTGGCGCCGGAAGCACGCAGGACCACCGGTTTATTAGTCGCGGGTGGAACCTGACTACGCAGAATGCCACGGGTACACATCAAGACGTCGGTATGGGGGAACAGTGGAGCGATATTGATATCGATACGTTCAAGCCCGGTTGTTGGCCCCTGAAAATAACCGTGGTCGAAGGCCAACATCACCGTTCGATTGGTTTTGGGATTAAAAATGCGGGAAAGTCGTGATTGCATTCCCCAATCCAGTGCGCCACAGCCTTTCAGTTCAAACAGGCTGTTTTTCTGCGGGATATCAATACCAAAATCTTTACCATCTTTAATATCATCTAAATCTGCCATTTTTCTTCTCCTAACTCACTTACATTGGACCAGCAACCATGCATGGCAGAGATTGCTGGACAGTAGCATTAGAAATCGTATTGATTGATATTGTCTTTGGTGAAAATGACTCGTTCAGGCAGAACAACAATACCGTTTCCTTTGGCCTCATAGCGATAACCCTGAACGCGGTTTGGTACAATTTCAACAATGCCAATATCGGGAATATCTAGTTTATCGCCGACATTTAAATCACCCTTCTTGAGTAATTCATTGGCGACATGAATTGATATTTTGCCTTGATTGACCACATCCCAAAGCCCGAATTGCTTGACGGTTCCGCGTTCGACATAAGGACGCATGACATTGGGGGTGCTGAAACCGACGATCGCAACATCTTGTCGTTTCAGATTTTCTGCCGCTTGTGCCGCAGCAGGCAGGGCGTTGGCATCCGGGGCAATAATGGCGTCCAGATCACTCCAGGCTTTTAAGATCCCTTCTGCGGTTTGTAAGGATTTAGTTGCATCGTTATAACCAAACTGGGTGGTGACAATTTCCCAACCTGGGTGTTCCGCGGCAATTTTATCTTTGGCTTCTTTTACCCATTGGTTTTGATCCGTTACCGTTGGGCTGGAGTAGAAAAACGCGACTTTAGCTTGCTTTTTTTGCACTTGGTTGGCAGCCATGTCCACCAGCATTCCGCCCAACTGACTTGGCGTTCCCTGATTGATATAGATAGAACGGCATTCCGGCGAGGTGTCTGAATCCCAGGTTAGAATTTTCACCCCCCGTTGCATGGCTCGTTTCAACGCGGGGCATAGGCCATCCGGTGAAACAGCCGAGACCACAATAGCGTCATAGCCTTGGTTCACGAAGTTGTTGATAAGCTGAACTTGCCCGGCAACACTGGGTTCTGTCGGTCCATCATAGGTAACATTGACACCCAGGGCTTTCCCGGCGGCTACCGCGCCTTGGCCGCCACTGGTAAAAAAGCCGACACCGACCAGTTTAGGGATAAAAGCGATTCTTTCAGCGGCATGTACCCAAGAGGCGCAAGCCAGACTTAATAGGCTAATTAGAGCCAGTTTTTTCAGGATTAATGTTTTCATTACTCTCTCCATATTGTTGGGTTTCAGAGGGGCTGTAATGTCATAAAATTCAATCTGTCGATTTAGGAAGACAACCTCTGATTTCGCCATCGCTGTATCCAGTCACGAATTTGGTGGTGATGCAGGCTGATGGAACGTCCTACCACGGCAATAATCAACAGGGCGCCGGAGAGGGCGCTGGATACCTGATTGGGAACGCCGGCCATCTGTAATCCCTGTTGTAAATAACCAATTAATAATATAGCCAGCGCGGTGCCGATGATTGAACCTGAACCACCGTAAATATTGGCTCCGCCTAATACTACCGCGGTGATTGCCGGCATCAGAAATGACGCGCCAAGGTCAGAGCGCGCTGATCCGAAATAGGAAACTAATACAATAGCGGCGATAGCGGAAGCTATGCCGGTCAGGGTATAGAGAAGATATAGTGTTCGGGCAATGGGAATTGCCGCGTAGCGGGCAACTTTACTGCTTTGCCCAATGAGAAAAATATTGCGTCCGCTGTGGGTACGATGCATGAATAGCCAGAAAATAATGAGACAGAGTAAAAACAGCACTAATGGCATGGGTAGTCCAAACAAAGTCAAATTAGCGAAGTCAGTCAATGCTTGTGGGAAGCCGCCAATGCCTTCATAACCGGTTGCGCCGGAGATGCCGGAAAGCAGCAGAGCACTGCCGCCGAACAGATATAGGGTACCGAGTGTGATAACCAGTGGATTAATACCGGTATATAAAATTAGCGCGGCATTGATTATTCCACATATTGCACCGACCAGTAGCGTCAAAGGAATGGCGGCGGCCATTGGAATACCGGCCTGATTCATCACTCCGAGCGATATCGCGCACAAACCAATAGTTGAGCCGAATGAAATATCGATACCGCCACTCACAATAACCATAGTCAGCGGCAAGGCCACAATCCCGATGCAAATAAAATCACTGGTACTCAGCAACAATATATTAATATCCAGCATGCGCGAGTTTGCTATGCCAAATAGCAGAATTTCAATAATCAGTAATGCGGCTAGGGCGAATTCCCAACCATAACGTTGACCGATACTCATTATGTCACCTGATTACGTTTATCGTTTTTGAGGAAACGGGCATATTTTTGTTGGCGGATATTTTTTTCGATGGCACAACGAAGGCGTCCATCAAAAATCAATACTGCGAGCAGAACAAATCCGGCAATAAAATCGTTCCACCAAGCAGGAAGTTTTAGCAGTACTAATCCGCTGCTTATTTGCGTCAGGAAAAATGCGCCTAAAATAGCGCCGATTACTGTACCGGTGCCGCCAAGCAGACTGATGCCGCCTAGCACACAAGCTGCGATAGCTCTCATTTCCAACCCATTACCGGTCTGATTTGGGATAAAACCAATCTGGGAAGCAAAAACAATCCCGGCCAGCGCGGCCATCACGCCATTTACGGAAAAGGCGATAATTTGAATGCTATCTGTACGAACGCCCAATTGACGAGCGCCTTGCAGGTTGTCTCCGGTGGCGTAAAAGCTCCGGCCGAATGGGGTTTTTGCTAATATCCACGCCATTGCTAATATCAGGAGCATTAACAGCCAGCCGATAGGCGAGATATTGAGCCATAAAGGCGCGGAAAGGCGCTTTAATTCGTCCGGTAAGCCTTCAATCCATTTACCGTCAGTCAGCAATAACATCAGGCCACGGTAAAGCCCCAACGTGCCGAGAGTGGCAACAATCGCAGGAATTTTCAGCCAGGCGACCAGTACGCCATTGATGAACCCGGTGCCCATACCGAGTAGAAGAGTCAACAGGCAGGAAACGGGCAGGCTAAAACCGGCATTCAATGACATTCCCATCATGACCGCGCATAAGCCGACAATGGAGCCGACAGAGACATCAATATTGCGAGTCAGCATGACCAATGTCGCCCCCATTGCAAGCAAGATAAGGATCTGCGCACTACTGAAAACGAGGGTGACAGTTTGTAAGTTAAAGTACTGGTGGTCGATGAGACTAAGTAAGCCAAATAGACAGAGAATGGCAATTGATGCGGTAATTTCGCGGTTATTCTGGATAAGTTTCAACATGATGCCGCCTGTTGTGATTTATGTTCGCCGAAAGCGATATGCATAATGGTATCAATATCCATTTGTTGCTTAGTTAATTCGCCATTGATTTTCCCTTGATGCATGACTAACACCCGATCAGCCATCTGAACCACCTCATCCAGATCCGATGAAATAAAAATAATCGCCACTTGTTGTTGGGCGATATGGCGAATCAGTTGGTAAATATCATTGCGTGCCGCGACATCCACACCACGTGTAGGTTCATCAATAATAAGAACGGCGGGGTGAGCTTCCAGACATTTAGCAATCAGCACTTTCTGTTGATTACCGCCGGACAGCGTTTTGATCGGCTGGTTGATATGGCTGAATTTGATATTCAGGATTTGGCAATAGCGCTCAAGTACCGCGGTGTCATAGGCGGGGCGTATCCAGAATGTATCGCGATTGTGGGTTAGTGAGCAGATATTCCAGCCGAGTGATGAATCCAGAAATAGTCCTGATGACTGCCGATCTTCCGGCAAATAAACCAAACCCTGAGCCAGACGTTGAGCGGTTGTTAGCTCATTAATAGCGTGTTGTTTTAACTTGACTTCACCGGATATCGCAGGGCGCAGGCCATAAAGGGTTTCAGCCAGTTCGGTACGACCTGCGCCGACAACGCCGGCCAAGCCAAGAATCTCACCGGGTTTCACTGAGAAAGTGATATTGCTGAAACCCTCGCCGCTCAGTTTTGTGACTGTCAGTATTGGTCGATCTGGCGCTGTCTGGCGCCGGTTATTGTTGAGATCCAGGCTCAATTTTGGGGCGCCGTTTAACGGCTGATTTTTCGCGGCCGGTGTAATGGCCTGAATAATATCATCTGTTGTGTAATCGCGGATTTTGCCGCTTAAAGCAATACTACCGTCACGCATGACACTGACCTGATCCGCTAATTGATAGATTTCAGGGATTTTGTGAGAAATAAAAATGATGCCGACGCCTTGCTGTTGTAACTCGCGGAGCTGGGCAAATAGGCGTTTGGTTTCTGCTGGCGTCAGGGAAGCGGTAGGTTCATCAAGGATTAAGATTTTCGAATTGCGCATCAGGCCGCGCATAATTTCTACCAGTTGCTGATCGGCGACATTAAGGCTGCTAGCACTGACATGCAGATCTAATTGACAGCCAAGTAATGCCAGTCGCTGTTTCATCTTAGACTTATCTACCTGATGCTTTGGCAACCGAAACAGAATGTTTTCTTGTACAGACAAATTCGGAAATAGCAATGGTTCTTGTGGTATCAGATAAATACCGAGTTGATGGGCTTTAGTGGGATTAAGATGGCTGACATGATCACCGCTAATCTTGAGAGTGCCTTTATCCGGTTGTTCGATACCGGCAATAATCTTCATCAGTGTTGATTTGCCCGCGCCATTACCCCCTAACAGAGCATGTATCTGCCCTGAAAGCAGAGTAAAATCAATATGTTTCAGTACCATTACGCCGGAAAACTGCTTACTGATGCCACTGACTTCTAATAGTGGTGGTACTGCGGTGTTGTTATGTAACATCGCGGCATCCTCTTAACATACAGGTGCGGAGGCAAACAAAATGAACATTTATATATTTAAAAAACAATTGTTCAACATGGTAGCTGTTAAATTATGATATTGGCAATATTTAGATCACATTTTGTGAAAAATTTGCATATTCATTGAATTATGTTCAAATTTTTGCAGTAAGACTCTGGCGTGTTATACGTTTTAATGGTTATCTGTTGAGTGCGGATAAAAAGAAAGTGGTTATGTCGATAAAATCAGTGAAAGAAAAGTCAGCTAAAGAGAAAAATATATTGTCTGAGGACACCTATCCGGGTAATAGCATGAGTGAAGAAGAGCTGCTTGCGCGTATTGCATGGTTTTACTATCACGATGGCCTGACACAAGGCGACATCGGCGATTTGCTTGGTTTGAGCCGGTTAAAAGTCTCCAGATTACTGGAGAAAGGGCGGCAATCAGGTGTCATTCGGGTACAAATTAACTCTCGTTATGAGGGGTGTTTGGAGCTGGAAGATACCCTGCAAAAACATTTCTCTTTGAAACAGGTGCGTGTTTTACCAGCGCTGGCGAATATGAATCTTAATGCCAGATTGGGGATCGGCGCGGCACATTTGCTGATGGCATTGATTGAACCGCAGCAATTATTAGCAGTGGGATTTGGTGAAACCACCATGTGCACATTGCAACATTTAAGCGGCTTTATCTCATCACAACAAATTAGGTTAGTCACACTATCCGGTGGCGTCGGTCCTTATATGACCGGTATTGGTCAACTGGACGCGGCTTGTTCAATCAGTATTATCCCCGCCCCATTACGTGCTTCCACAGCTCAGGTTGCTGAAACATTCCGTCAGGAGAGCAGTGTCCGTGATGTTTTGCTTGCGGCTTGCGCGGCTGACATTGCTATCGTTGGTATTGGCGCGGTTAATCAGAAACAGCAAGCGACAATTATGCGTTCTGGTTATATCAGTGGCGGTGAACAGCTAATGTTTGGCCGCAAAGGCGCAGTGGGCGATATCCTTGGCTATTTTATGCGTGCTGATGGTGAACTGGTGGAAGATATGCAGATTCATCAGGAGCTAATTGGTATCTCCATGCCAGAACTAAAAACCATCCCGACAGTGATTGGCGTCGCGGGAGGGGAAGAGAAAGCGGAAGCCATTATTGCTGCGTTGAATGGTCAATATATCAATGGACTGGTGACGGAAGAACAGACTGCCAAAGCAATGTTGAATTTGTTGCGTTGAACCCTGTATTGACTCTATCCGTGAAATAAGCAGAAAAAATTTGAGGTAAAGCTATAAGTTTAAAAAGTAATAGTTCAAAAAGTAATTAAACTGAGGATAGCATCATGAATCAACGCCGTAGTGCTAATCCATCGGGAAAATATCTGATGGCGCTTGATGCAGGAACAGGGAGTGTTCGTGCAGTGATATTTGATCTTGAAGGGAATCAGATCGCCGCAGGACAGGCTGAATGGATACATCAGCCTGTACCTGATGTACCGGGTTCAATGGAGTTTGATTTAGCGACGAACTGGCGACTTGCATGTCAATGCATTCGTCAGGCGCTGAAAACCGCGGAATTGCCTGCCAGCGCTATTCAGGGGGTAGCATCCTGTTCCATGCGGGAAGGCATTGTGCTTTATAACCGCAATGGCGAGCCGATTTGGGCTTGCGCGAATGTGGACGCGCGTTCCAGCCATGAAGTGAGTGAATTGAAGGCGCTGTATGACAGCACTTTTGAATATGATGTTTATCAGTGTTCAGGGCAAACATTAGCCTTGGGTGCGATGCCTCGTCTGTTATGGTTGGCTCATCACCGTCCTGATATCTATCGTCAGGCAGCGGCTTTAACCATGATCAGCGACTGGCTGGCAAATATGCTCAGTGGCGAGTTGGCTGTCGATCCCTCCAATGCCGGTACGACAGGCATGCTGGATCTGGCAAGCCGTGACTGGCGGCCCGATCTGCTTGAGATGGCAGGATTGCGTTCCGATATCCTTTCGCCGGTAAAAGAGACCGGAACCTTGTTAGGTTACGTCACTGAGAAAGCCGCTGCTCAATGTGGATTGAACGTTGGCACACCGGTCATTATGGGCGGTGGCGATGTGCAGCTTGGCTGTCTTGGTTTAGGTGTTGTCAAACCTACCCAGACCGCCGTTATCGGTGGTACATTTTGGCAACAGGTGGTCAATTTGCCGGCGCCGGTCACTGACCCGAATATGAATACACGGATAAATCCTCATGTTATACCTGGCATGGTTCAGGCGGAGTCCATTAGTTTCTTTACTGGCTTAACCATGCGTTGGTTTAGGGACGCATTTTGCGCGGAAGAAAAGCTGTTGGCAGAGCGTCTTGGGGTTGATACTTATAGCTTACTGGAAGATATGGCTGCCAGAGTCCCGGCAGGCGCTTACGGTATCATGCCAATTTTCTCTGATGTGATGCGATTTAAAGCTTGGTATCACGCTGCACCTTCCTTTATTAACCTTTCCATTGATCCTGAAAAATGTAATAAAGCGACCCTATTCCGTGCGTTGGAAGAGAACGCAGCGATTGTCTCGGCCTGTAATCTGGATTTGATTTCTGCTTTTTCGACAGTGAAACCGGATTCACTGGTATTCGCTGGCGGGGGTTCAAAAGGAAAATTATGGAGCCAGATTTTATCTGATGTGACAGGCTTGCCGGTTCGGGTGCCGATGGTTAAAGAATCAACCGCTTTGGGATGTGCCATTGCCGCCGGAGTGGGAGTGGGGCTTTATGATGCAATGGGAACGACAGGGGAAAAACTGGTGCGTTGGCAACATGAATATCAGCCAAATCCTGAACATTATGAAGTGTATCAAAAGGCTAAACAGGATTGGCAGGCGATATATGCTGATCAATTAACGTTAGTCGATCATGGTTTGACAACTTCATTATGGAAAGCGCCGGGATTATAGCTTGCAATGGATTGATCCACCGTATTGCTAGGTGCGCTTGTGCTGATAGGCGACTTGTGCACCAAGTATTTCTTAATGCCTGAAAATATATAATGTCGTGGTAATGGTTTGTGATAACCGTTAATTTACCGACATTACATGGTCTGGCTGCTTCAATAATACTGTGATGTTGGTCTGGAATTGAAAGGCACCGACTGTATTTCTTAAATATGGGAGCAAGTTTAAAAAGAAGAACTTCCGAAAGTCTTGGAACAAGCATATCTTCTTAATGAACCGTTTTTAATTGAAATCCCTGTTGCTTACGACTATAACCTATTAAAATATGTGGCTTGATTCGATGCATGATTTATGGATTTGATATACTTATAGAGTGAATTTATATGGACGCAAGAACTGACTATTTTATTCAGTCCGCATTAGAAGTCTTTGGAGAGAATCTCCTTGGTATTGTGGAAACTGATTCATATCTCCGCCAGCCCGATTATTCTTCTCGGTGTGTGAGGCATTTTTACGTGATTGTACCTGATAATTTCGCCACAGGTTGCATTACATTACTAAGATACCTTCCTGCCGCAGTGTGCGCTGTGGCTCCTGCCACAAGGAGCTGCTGAAGACATTTTTGCTTGTATTGGCTAATCCGAATTTTTCTCATTTGGATATCCTAGATCAAATGACTTATCTAGGACAGTCCCTATATTTAACTATGGCGATCAAAATGCCAATGCCAAATGTTCAGCACGCATTAAGTGATTTTCAAAATCCGATCATTAGAGATCCTGATATTCCCCCTTCCTGTTAGGCTGGTTTTTGCGAAACCTCAGTATTCATTCCATGTGCCGTTGATAATCCATAGATTGATGTAAGACTCTTACAATAGTGATCCCATTTGCCATTAAGCGAAAAAAGATAATGTGTGAAGCAACCGGGAATGCCTTTAGCCCAAGTCGAACATGGTTGTAATTCCGGGCCAGCCCGGGAGCTTCAGCAAGTGTATGAAAAGCCCTGTCGATATTCTTGATATATTGATACGCTTTTTCCAGGCCAAATTCTTGATAACTGTATTCAAAAATAGCTTCTAAGTCCTGTTCAGCTTTAGGCTTTAGAAAAAATGTTTTACTGGACATTGTGTGTTTTATTTTTCATACGTGTAAGGAAAGTATTGAGATCCCACGCTACAACTTCGCCACTGTTATCACCGTCATCAATTAGCTGACGAAGAGCTTCCAGTTTGGACTCAGCTTGTTTTTCCTGTAATAACCGTAATCCTTCCCGAACGACTTCACTATTAGTTTTGTAATAACCTGATTCGACTAGGCTTTCTACAAAACCACGTAATTCTTCGCCGGTATCTACTGTCATTGTACGCGATACCATAATACACCTCATTCAGATAACTAATATTCTATAGTGTAAGACATATTCTTACACTTCGAAAGTATTTCGTCACGTAGGACGTTCATTACCCAGAAATGCAAGTGGAAAAATCATAAAAGAGAAATTAAAACAATTGATTAGGAATTCATGAATTCTCAAAAATGGGATAGGTTATTAGATGTTTTCGTTATTATTAATGTGATTCAGAGGACAGAGGACAGAGGACAGAGGACAGAGGATAGAGGATAGAGGATAGAGGATAGAGGATAGAGGATAGAGGATAGAGGATAGAAATTTTAAATTAGAGATGTGGCTGTCAGTCAATGGAAATGTTTCAGGAAAATGTTATAAATTTAAAATAATAACGTCAAATATGTTTTTCATGGTGATAATATGGATGTTAATAAAGTTAACGCAGGAAATATTGACAATAAATTTTCTTCACCTCTATTATTAAACAGATAATTTATCTTTATAATTAAGAATAATGAATTTTTTAATATTGGTGATTTAAGATGGATAG
This sequence comes from Photorhabdus hainanensis, assembly GCF_018448965.1. Classification (NCBI taxonomy): domain Bacteria; kingdom Pseudomonadati; phylum Pseudomonadota; class Gammaproteobacteria; order Enterobacterales; family Morganellaceae; genus Photorhabdus; species Photorhabdus hainanensis. Next base: position 66,179 of record NZ_RCWD01000019.1, read on the forward strand.
CACTAAAACAGTCAGTATTCAACATGTTATTAATAATCAAAAATTTTCGAAGGTTCAATGGCAAGTATTAATTTTATGTTTCTTAATTGTTGTTATTGATGGTTTTGATACGGTATTAATGGGGTATATTGCGCCAGTCGTGGTTAATGATTTTAAAGTAGACGGCGCCGCTCTTGGGCCGGCTATGAGCGCCGCTCTTGTTGGGTTATCGTTGGGGTCGATTTTTGCCGGTCCACTTGCCGATCGGTTTGGTCGAAGGTCAGTGCTGACAATATCCGTCACTGTTTTTGGTCTATTGAGTCTTGCCACCGCTGTCGCAGATTCAATACAGACATTAACTATTTTGCGTTTTTTGACTGGGCTAGGTCTTGGTGCGGCAATGTCAAATGCAATAACTTTAATATCTGAATATGCACCAGAGAATCGGCGATCTTTGTTAATAAATATTGTTTTTTGTGGTTTTCCTCTCGGTGCCGCGGTAGGTGGGGTAATTTCCGCATGGATTATTCCACATTTTGGCTGGCAGGGAGTTTTGATTTTAGGGGGTATTCTGCCGTTGTTGCTATCGCTATTTCTCTTTTTTCTATTACCTGAATCACTTAGATATTTGGTTTTGAAAGGGGGTTCAGAGGATAATAATATAAGACGAATTATGTCTAAAATGACCGGCGATACTTTAAGTGATATAAACAAATTTACTTTTGATGGAGAAGAAGTTATATATAAATCGTCAATTAAAACGGTTTTATCTAATCGATTCTTAGTTGGGACGACAATGTTATGGATAACCTATTGCATGGGGGCATTGGTTTTTTATGTTCTGACAAGTTGGATGCCATTTTTAATGAACGATTCCGGTTTTAGTATTAGCATGGCGGCAACACTGACAGGATTATTTCCTTTGGGCGGCGTAATTAGTACGGTCTTTTCCGGTTGGTTAATGGATCGAATTAATCCTCATAAAGTGGTTGCAACTAATTATGCCCTGGCTGGTGTGTTGGTCTTTTTTATTGGTCAGGAAGAAAATGTATTATTATTGAGTATTCTTATATTTCTTGCCGGGATAACGATGAATGGCGCTCAGGCGTCGATGGGCGCAATCTCAGCACAGTTTTATCCTACTCATTGTAGAGCGACGGGTGTTGCCTGGATGTTAGGGTTTGGAAGATTCGGTGGGATTTTCGGTATCTTATTTGGCGCAGAACTGATCAAGCTTGAATTAAGTCATAGCACGATTTTTGCCATTTTATCCATTCCAGCTATTATAGCTGCTTTATCATTAACATTTAAGGATGTGAGTTATAGAAGGCATAAATAGATAATTTTATAAAAATAACAACTGATTAATATATTAAAAATAGCTAGTGTTGATATCCATGTTATTTTTTTAAATAGTATTAATAATGAAGTTTAAATTAATGCTGTCATTGTTTTTTATGATTTTAATAAATGATTTAATGTAGGTGTTTAATTATAAATGTATGTGGTGAAAAAGTTATTTTTATATTTAAAATTTGAATGAGATATAGAGTGGATTAAAGTTAAATTATTTAAATGGTAGAGTATTTTATTTGTGCGATAGTAAATATTATTGATTAGTATATAGATTGCGTTGTGTATTATTATAAAGCAATGAAAATTTAATTTATTTTAATTTGAAATTATTTCTTGGTGGTTGTTGATATAATAACATTTGTATTTTTTCATGTTCTGATTATTACGCGGCATATATAATTAAATTAAATATAATCTATATTTATCTATTTGTGGTATATTCGTTATAGGTATTGTCTTATTGTTGAAAAATAATTTTTTATGAATTATTTTTAGCTTGGCGTTATATTTTGATATGATTGAATACATAAAATTATTTCATGCCTACTGAATAGCTGGATTTGGAATTAGTATATATTTTTATTATTGTAATAGAGACTGTTTTATAGGTGATTGTCAAAGTAATATCTTGATGATTGAATATAATTTGGTCTGTTTTGTCTTTAAGAATACTTGATTTTTTGAAATGGTTCTAATTAGGTATTAATTTGAAATGGATAAAATATAAAGGTTATTGGGTAATTATGGATAATAAATACAGTTAATGATTAAGTTTTTAATTATAGAATTCAGCGTCAGTCAACAAAAATTGCAGTCAATTAATTGAGCTGTGGCATCCGGTATCTGAGTCTCTTGGATGGATAGCAGATGTGTCTATTTTTATTTTTGGGCAAGAAGTAGGAGAGAAACATTAGTGATGACTGTCGGGAATGACGGTTTTCAAATTTCTAACAGATTCATTGAGGTAGTAGATGAAAAATAACATTACTAAAGTGGGAAGTGCGTTTAAAACTCAGACGTCAGAAAATATGACCGCCGCAAATGACGTTTCACAACAGACTCGAAATACAAAGAATATCCTTGAGAGACTCACACCCAGTGAATTATTTTGGTATGAGCGTCTTGCTGCTTTGCAACCCCTCCAGTTACCTTTCGAAACCGCCGGAGAACAAACAGAACCTAGATGGACAATGAGCGCCTGGCAGTCCCCTCTACCAAAAAATGGTGAAGAGGAGCCATTGCGAATGTTGTTGCAGACTTTTGTCATTTACCTTGCGCGTCTGACTCAGCAGACCGCATTCCAAATCGGTTGGCGCGTAGATGAGGTAAAAGATGGGTCGGCAAATCTGGCGACGGTGGTGCCTATGGCCGTTGAGGTAGCGCTTGATAAGCCTTGGCGTGAGGTAGCTGGCTGGGTTGATGACGAGCTGTCCCGGTTGGCGCGGCACGGTACATTTAGTTGCGATCTCTTCTCTTGCTCTCCTTCATTGCAGGCTATCCCGGCGTTGGCAACCAGTCGGCCGTGGCGAGTCGCTGTCTCGTTGATAAAGGATGATAGGCCGCGTGATAAGAAGGTATCCGGCGAATTGTTGACCTTCCAGATAAATGAACAGGGCGGTTTTCGCTGGATCTATGATGAAAACCGTCTGAGCACGGAAGTTGTTTTACGGATGAGTGAGCACTTACAGGTGCTGGCGGCTTCGAAAAGGATGGGGGATGAAATTCCCGTCGGGCAGCTTAATTTGTTGCCTGAGGTTGAACGTACATTATTACTGGAAACTTGGAACGCCACTGAAATCCCTTATCCTGACCCGTTATGTATTCATCAGTTATTTGAGCAACAGGTAGAGCAAGCTCCAGAGGCCGCGGCGTTAGAGTATCAAGGGCAGAGTCTCAGTTATGCTGAATTAAATGCTGGCGCTAACCGGCTGGCGCACCAGTTGATTGCATTGGGCGTCGTACCGGACCAGCGAGTAGCGATCTGTGTAGCACGCTCCCCGGCGATGGTGGTGGCGCTGTTGGCAGTGCTGAAAGCTGGCGGGGCCTATGTGCCGCTGGATTCAACTTACCCGGAGGAACGTCTGGCGTATATCCTAAATGATACTGCCCCGTCAGTGGTGTTGGCTGATGCGGCCGGACGGGCGGCGTTGGGTGAAGCCGCGCTGACTGGGTTAACAGTGCTTGACCCGAATATCCTACCTGACCAACCGGACAGCAATCCATTGGTGACTGCGTTGACGCCACAGCATCTGGCCTATGTGATTTATACCTCCGGTTCAACCGGGCAGCCGAAAGGGGTGATGATAGAACATCAGGCGATTTATCAACGTCTTCTGGGCATTAATGACACCTATGTCGTCACCGTACAAGATCGGGTGTTGCAATTTGCCGCGTTTGCGTTTGATGTTTCAGTAGAGGAATTTTTCTCGACATTATGCAATGGGGCCACACTGGTTATCCGAGATGATAGCTGGCTGGCTTCGGTACAGGAATTTATTGCTTTAACCCGGCAACATCGTATTACGATCGTTTCTCTGCCGACTCTATTCTGGTCTGAACTGGCGGCCAGAGAGCCTGGATTACCGTTGCCGGATTGCCTTCGACTCGTCATGATTGGTGGTGAGGCGGTAAAAAAGAACGCCGTTCAGGATTGGTTTAAGCAGGAAATCCACCGGCCCCGATTGTTGAACGGTTATGGTCCGACGGAAAATACCGTGACGGTGACTTATAAGGAGCTATTATCCCCGGAAGATGCCCGTTCTATCGGTCGGCCAACTAAAAATTCCCGCATCTATCTGTTGGATAGAGAAGGTCAACCGGTTCCATTGGGTGGCATTGGAGAAATGTACATTGGCGGTGTGGGTGTGGCGCGAGGTTATCTCAACCGACCTGCATTGAGCGCGGAACGTTTTCTGCCGGACCCCTTTAGCCCGGAATCCGACGCGCGGATGTATCGCTCCGGGGATCTGGCCCGCTTTCTGCCGGACGGTGATCTGGAATTCCTGGGCCGTAACGATGAACAGGTTAAAATCCGTGGCTTCCGGGTTGAGTTGGGAGAAATTGAAACCCGTTTGGTGGAACACCCGGCGGTACAAGAAGCGGCGGTGCTGGCACTGGATGATGGGCGGCACAAACGGCTGGTCGCCTATGTGGCGGCGGAAGCACACGAGAGATTGGCGGCTGATTTACGTGAATACTTGAGTACGACTTTACCTGACTATATGGTTCCGGTCGCTTTTGTGCGTCTGGATACCTTCCCGCAGACTCCGAGCGGCAAACTGGATCGTCGGGCATTACCGGCGCCAAGAGAGGAAGATTTTGCCCGTCAGATTTATGAGGCGCCGCAAGGGGAGGCTGAGATCGCCCTGGTAGCTATCTGGCGTGAATTATTGGGCATTGAGCAGATAAGTCGGCATGACAGTTTCTTTGCGTTAGGCGGCCATTCACTGCTTGCTGTACGCATGATTGAACGTCTGCGTCACTTGGGATTGACGCTAACGGCGCGTGATCTGTTCCAGTCACCGGCGCTGTCAGCGTTGGCCCAAGCGTTGGGACAGCATCAGGCCGTGATAATACCGCCTAACGTCATCACTCCCACTACCACGGCGCTGACGCCGGAGATGTTGCCATTGATTGATCTGACCCAAAATGAGATTGATCACATCGTTGAACTGGCGCCGGGCGGGATGACTAATATTCAGGATATCTATGCGTTGTCGCCGTTGCAGGACGGTATTCTGTTCCACCATCTGTTGGAACAGGAAGGCGACCCGTATCTGTTGCTCTATCCGGTGGTCTTTGCTAACCGATCTCTGCTGGACCGTTATCTGGCGGCAGTGCAACAGGCGATTGATCGTCATGACACCCTGCGGACGGCTTTTATTTGGCAAGGATTGTCAGCCCCGGCGCAAGTGGTCTTGCGCCGGGCGCGGTTGCCCGTGACGGAGCTGACGCTAGACCCGGCTGACGGCCCGGTGATTGACCAGTTAACCCAGCGTTTTGATCCGAGTCAGTATCGTCTTGATCTGGGGCAGGCGCCGTTATTGCATTTTGTTATCGCTCAGGAAACTGATGGTCGTTGGTTCTTACTGGAAGTGCAGCATCACTTAATTGGCGACCATAAAACGATGGAAGTGATGCACCGTGAAGTGCGGGCCTATTTTGCCGGGCGGCAAGAGCGCCTGCCTACGCCGGCCCCTTTCCGCAATCTGGTGGCTCAGTCCCGGTTGGGGGTGAGTCAGGCAGAGCATACCCGTTTCTTTACCGACATGTTGGCGAAGGTGGATGAGCCAACGTTGCCATTCGGACTGGCGGAGGTGCATCGTGACGGATCTCGCATGACGGAATCCTATCGGATGCTAACCACCTCATTAAACGATCGCCTGCGCAGTCAAGCCCGGCGCTTGGGCATCAGTCTGGCGGCGCTGTGTCATCTGGCCTGGGCGCAAGTGTTGTCGCGTATCAGCGGGCAAGAGAAAGTGGTGTTTGGCACCGTGCTGTTTGGGCGTATGGCGGCGGGGGAAGGGGCAGACAATGGCATGGGGCTGTTTATGAATACCTTGCCGTTGCGATTGGATATCGATGATACCCCGGTACAGGATAGCGTGATGGCGGTTCAGTTACGATTGGCTGAATTACTGGAGCATGAGCATGCTTCACTGGCGCTGGCTCAGCGGTGCAGTGGGATACAAGGTGAGAGTCCACTCTTTAGCGCCCTGTTCAACTATCGCCATAATGAGCCACTGCCGGCGCTGGATGAGACAATGGCCGGGATTGAATTCCTGGGGGAACAGGAACGGACCAACTATCCATTTGGCTTGTCGGTAGAGGATGGTGGTTCTACGTTAGGATTGACCGCTCAGGTGGTACAACCGTTTGATCCAGATCGACTATGCGGTTATATGCAGCAGGCGCTGGAAAGTCTGGCGGAAGCCCTTGAGCAGGCTCCGGAGACGCCGATACGGGTGCTAAATGTCCTGCCTGAAACGGAACGGACGCTGTTGCTGGAAACCTTGAATACTACGGAAACCGTCTATCCTGACCCATTATGTATTCACCAGCTATTTGAACAACAGGTAGAGAAAACCCCGGAGGCGACCGCGTTAATATATGAAGAGCAGGCTCTCAGTTATGCCGAATTAAATGCTCGCGCCAACCGCCTTGCCCACCAACTGATTGCATTGGGACTGATACCGGATCAGCGGGTGGTGATTTGCATGGCGCGTTCACCGGCGGTAGTGGCGGCTTTGTTGGCGGTGTTGAAAGCGGGCGGGGCTTATGTGCCGCTAGACCCGACTTATCCTGGAGAACGTCTGGCGTATATCCTGAATGATACGGCTCCATCAGTGGTATTGGTTGATGAAGCTGGCCGGGCGGCGCTTGGCGAACGGGCACTGGCCGGGCTGACGGTATTTAACCCGAATATTCTGCCGGACCAGCCGGACAGTAACCCACAGGTAGCCGAATTGACGCCGCGACATCTGGCTTACGTCATCTATACCTCCGGTTCAACCGGGCAGCCGAAAGGGGTGCTGATAGAACATCAGGCGCTGTATCAACGTCATCTGGGATTTAATGACACTTATGCCGTCACCGCGCAAGACCGGTTATTACAATTTGCCTCTTTTGCGTTTGATGTTTCAGTAGAGGAATGCTGCTTGTCATTGTGTAATGGCGCCACGTTAGTGATGCGTGATGAGCGTTGGCTAACTTCTATGCAGGAATTTATTACCTTAGCCTGGCAAAACCGTATCACGGTGATGTCTCTGCCGGCGTTATTTTGGTCCGAACTGGTTGCCAGAGGTAATGGATTATCGTTACCGGATTGCCTCAGACTCATCATCATTGGGGGTGAGGCAGTGAAAAAGAGCGCCGTTCAGGATTGGTTTACGCAGGAAATCCACCGACCTCGGTTATTGAACGCCTATGGCCCGACGGAAAATACCGTGACGGCGACCTGTAAGGAGATATTATTCCCGACAGATGATCGTTCTATCGGTCGGCCGGTTAAAAATACCCGCATTTACCTGCTAGACAAATACGGTCAACCCGTCCCATTAGGCTGCGTTGGTGAAATGTATATTGGCGGCGTGGGTGTCGCGCGGAGTTATCTTAACCAGCCGGAATTGAGCGCGGAACGTTTTATAGCCGATCCCTTTAGTCCGGTATTCGGTGCGCGAATGTATCGTACCGGCGATTTGGCCCGCTACCTGCCGGATGGCGAGCTGGAATTCTTGGGGCGTAACGACGAGCAGGTAAAAATTCGGGGCTTCCGGATCGAACTAGGGGAGATTGAAGCCCGGTTGATAGAGCACTCGGCGGTACGAGAGGCTGCGGTGCTGGCATTGGATGACGGGCAACACAAACGGCTGGTCGCCTATGTGGCAGCGGAAGCGCATGAGAGATTAGCTGCTGATTTGCGTGAATACTTGAGTGCCATTTTTCCTGATTATATGGTTCCGGTGGCCTTTGTTCGTCTGGATGCTTTCCCGCAGACGCCGAACGGCAAGCTAGATCGCCGGGCATTACCGGCGCCGCGGGAAGAGGATTTTGCCCGTCAGGCCTATGAAGCGCCGCAAGGGGAAGCTGAGATCTCCCTGGCTGCTATTTGGAGTGAGTTATTGGGTATTGAGCAGATTAGCCGATATGACAGCTTCTTTGTGTTGGGCGGCCATTCATTGCTCGCTGTACGCATGATTGAACGCCTGCGTCACTTGGGGTTGACTCTGACGGCGCGGGCTCTGTTCCAATTTCCGGTGTTGTCAGACTTGGCCCAGACATTGGGACAGCATCAGGCTGTCGTGGTGCCGCCTAATGTCATCACCCCGGCCACTACGACGCTGACGCCGGAAATGCTGCCGCTGATTGATCTGACTCAGACTGATATTGATCGCATTGTCGGGCAGGTGCCGGGTGGAGTGGCTAATATTCAGGATATCTATGCCTTGTCGCCGTTGCAGGACGGTATCCTGTTCCATCACCTGTTGGAACAGGAAGGCGACCCGTATCTGTTGCTCTATCCGGTGATCTTTGAGAATCGCTCGCTATTGGACCGTTATCTGGCGGCGGTACAACAGGCGATTGATCGCCATGACATCCTGCGTACGGCTTTTATCTGGCAAGGATTATCAGTTCCGGCGCAGGTGGTCTGGCGTCAGGCACGGTTGCCTGTGACGGAACTGACGTTAGACCCGGCTGACGGCCCAGTCATTGACCAGTTAACCCGGCGTTTTGATCCGGGGCGCTATCGCCTTAATTTGAGTCAGGCGCCGTTATTGCATTTTGTCATCACTCAGGAAACCGATGGCCGCTGGTTCTTACTGGAATTGCAGCATCACTTGATTGGCGACCATGAAACGCTGGAAGTGATGCACCGTGAAGTGCGGGCCTATTTTACCGGGCAGGGGGATAGCTTGCCTGCGCCGGTTCCTTTCCGCAATCTGGTTGCTCAGACTCGGTTAAAGGGGAATCAGACCGCGCATACCCGTTTCTTTACCGACATGTTGGCGGAGGTGGATGAACCAACATTCCCATTCGGGCTGGCGGAAGTACATCGTGACGGCTCTCAAATGAGGGAGTTTCACCGGATGCTGGCGCCTGAGCTGAATGATCGTCTACGCGGCTTGGCCCGGCGTTTCGGGGTCAGTCTGGCGGCGTTGTGTCATCTGGCTTGGGCACAGGTACTGTCGCATACCAGTGGCCAAGAGAAAGTGGTGTTTGGCACAGTTCTGTTTGGGCGCATGGAAGCGGGAGAGGGGGCAGACAATGGCATGGGGCTGTTTATGAATACCCTGCCGTTGCGATTGGATATCGATGATACCCCGATACAGGACAGCGTGCGTGCGGTACATTTGCGACTGGCCGGATTGCTGGAGCATGAGCATGCTTCACTGGCGCTGGCCCAGCGGTGCAGTGGTATTGCCAGCGGTACGCCGCTCTTTAGCGCTCTGTTCAACTACCGACATAATGCTTTATCGGCAATGTCGGACGACATCATCACAGGCGTTGAATTTCTGGACGGACAGGAGCGGACTAACTATCCATTTGGGTTGTCGGTGGAGGATGGTGGTTCCTCGTTGGGGCTAACCGCTCTGGTGGTGCAGCCGTTTGCGCCAGAGAGACTATGCGATTATATGCAGCAGGCGCTGGAAAGTCTGGCGGAAGCCCTTGAACAGGCCCCGGAAACACCGGTACGGGCGCTGAACATCCTGCCTGAAACGGAACGTGCATTATTACTGGAAACCTGGAATACCACGGAAAACCCGTATCCTGACCCATTATGTGTTCACCAACTGTTTGAGCGACAGGTAGAGAAAACCCCGGAGGCGACTGCGTTAGTCTATGAAGAGCAAAGTTTCAGCTATGCCGAATTAAATGCTCGCGCCAACCGTCTTGCCCATCAACTGATTACATTAGGCGTCGTACCGGATCAAAGAGTAGCGATTTGCATGGCGCGTTCACCGGCGATAGTGGCGGCGTTATTGGCGGTGCTGAAAGCGGGCGGGGCTTATGTGCCGCTGGACCCGGCTTATCCGGGAGAACGTCTGGCGTATATTTTGGATGATACGGCCCCGTCAGTGGTACTGGTTGATGAAGCTGGCCGGACGGCGCTTGGCGAACAGGCACTAGCCGGGCTGACGGTACTTGATTTGAATGCCCTGCCAGATCAGCCGGACAGTAACCCACAGGTAATCGGGTTGACGCCACAACATCTGGCTTATGTTATCTATACTTCCGGCTCAACCGGGCAGCCGAAAGGGGTAATGATAGAACATCAGGCGGTGTATCAGCGTCATCTCGGTTTTAATGAAACCTATGCGGTGACTGCGCAAGACCGGCTGTTACAATTCGCCTCTTTTGCGTTTGACGTTTCAGTAGAAGAGTGCTGCTTGTCATTATGTAATGGCGCCACATTGGTCATGCGTGATGATCGCTGGCTGACTTCGATGCAGGAATTTATTGCCTTGGCCTGGCAGAACCGTATCACGGTAATGTCGCTGCCGGCGCTATTCTGGTCTGAACTGATTGCCAGAGACAATCCATTACCGCTACCGGATTGTCTCAGATTCATCATTATTGGCGGTGAAGCGGTTAAAAAGAGCGCTATTCAGGACTGGTTTGCGCGGGAAACCCATCGACCTCGACTGTTGAACGCCTATGGCCCGACGGAGAATACCGTGACGGCGACCTGTAAGGAGATATTATCCTTGGCTGATGATAGTTCTATCGGTCGACCGCTTAAAAATACCTGCGTCTACCTACTGAACAGATATGGTCAACCCGTCCCATTAGGTTGCGTTGGTGAAATGTATATTGGCGGCGTCGGTGTAGCACGGGGTTATCTTAACCAGCCGGAATTGAGTGCGGAACGTTTTATAGCTGATCCCTTTAGCCCGGTATCCGGTGCGCGGATGTATCGCACAGGGGATTTGGCCCGTTACTTACCGGACGGTCATCTAGAATTTCTGGGCCGTAACGACGAGCAGGTAAAAATTCGCGGCTTCCGAATTGAGTTAGGGGAGATTGAAATCCGGTTGTTGGAACACCCGGCAGTGCAAGAGGCGGCGGTGTCGGTGTGGGAGGATGGTCGAGACAAACATTTGGTCGCTTATGTGGTAGCAGAGGCGAATGAAGGTTTGACGAGCAGTTTGCGTGCTCATCTGAGCGCCATTTTGCCAGATTATATGGTGCCGTCAGCGTTTGTGCGTCTGGATACCTTCCCGCAAACCCCGAACGGCAAGCTAGATCGCCGGGCATTACCGGCGCCGCGGGAGGAAGATTTTTCCCGTCAGATCTATGAAGAGCCGCAAGGGGAAACTGAGACAACTCTGGCGGCTATTTGGGGTGAGTTACTGGGTATTGAGCAGGTCAGCCGCCATGACAACTTCTTCGCATTGGGCGGCCACTCGCTGCTTGCTATGCGAATGATAAATATTGCCGCTGGTCGAGGGATGGTTTGCACATTGAATACCTTGTTCCAATTCCCGGTGCTGGCTGAACTGGCTGCAAAAATCACCTCAGATTTACTGTCTCAGCCGCAAAATAGCGCCATACCGGTACGACTTAATGGAACAGAGCTGCCGCTGTTCTTTGTGCCCAGTGGTATGGGTGATTACTCCTATGCTTTCGGGTTGGCTCAACATATTCCGTCGAACTACCCGATTTATGCGCTGCCTTGGCCTTCCATCAGTGAAGAACCGATGTCAACGATGGAAGAACAGGCTGCCAGAATGATCTTCTTGATGAAAGCTGTGCAACCGGTAGGCCCATATCGAATAGGTGGTTACTCTTCTGGTGGAATATTGGCTTATGCCATTGCCCAACAGCTTTTGAGTGCTGGCGAGCGAGTTAATTTCCTGGGGCTGATTGACACGCTTGCTCCTCATTGCTTTGGTGAGCAGGTAGCGCAACCAAAACATCAATTCTTTGCTGAATTGGTCAGGCAATTAGGGGAAGAACACGCTGAAGAGATTGCTGAGTTGCATCAGCGAATCGATGAGTTGAATTTGGTGCAATTTATTGCAGCGGCGCAGGAACTGGCGTTATATCCCGTTAATCTGAGTGCTGACTTAATGGCAAAACGTTGGGAACAGATAGAGCATTATGATCAAATAGTCAAAGATTATGAGCCACAAGCATTAGCGGTAACGTTGCATCAGTTTTATGCGATGGAACCTTACCCGTCTATTTCTTTTGTGACGGATAAAAAGTCAGAGCCTTTAAATATCGATCCATCGCTAGGTTGGGTGCAGATAATAGCTGATACTTCGCTTAAACTGATTGCGATACCGGGTGACCATTTTAGTTTATTGGAAGATGATGAGAATAAAGCCGCTTTAGCTCAGGCTTTGAATAGGGCGCTGGAAATCGGTTTTGCAAAGGAGGTAGTGTAATTACTGATATAGTCAGGCGTTTTAAATAATTTAATTTTGATATGATAATCCGGTATATATTTTTTATACCGGATTATTTTTATTTTAAAACAAAATAAAGTAAGTGATAATTCTTATATGATTTATTGAGTCAATATTTTGTTGTTGTTATTATTTTATTTAAATCTGATGTGGTTTTACATGATAATTGCAACGTAATGTACGGCAATCAATATCTTGAATGTAGTAAATATTATTATTCATGATAAAAGCAAAAACCTCGTTATTTTTAACGAGGTTTGTCAGCGGTCTGGAAGACTCATTAGAGGCTTCTCGGCAGAGTTTTATTATCTTCTACCTTCATATTTGCCAACATGATAATTTGAACCACAATGATCTAATTTTTTTATACCTTTAAAGTACCATGTAATCCCATTCTCTGTTTTTTTATTAGAAAAAGAAGATTGACCACCATTTTTAACCTCATATTTAGTATATATACGCGTGCTATCGTTATATGATATAGGTGAATTATAACAGTTGTTCCAATTAATATCTACGTTTGCTGATGCAACCCCAATTCCTCCAGTTAATGCAATACCTGATACTAATGCTCCAACTACCAATAATTTCTTGAACATAAAAATATCCTCTTTAATTAATTTTCATGATTTTGTAACTTGCACATTAAGTGTATCGCTTTTATAAAATTTGTCAAAATTTTCAACCTAAAAAATATTTATTTTAATCTTGGTAATATTAGGGTTTGTTTTATAAAATAGTAAAGTATTTTCTAAGTAATATAAATTTATATGTAATAATGCATTCTAAACTATCACATTGATTATATTGAAGTTTTAAAATATTATTGTATTTTTATTTTAGATTGTAAATTTAACTTATTATTTGCAAAAACTCCTCCGGAAATATTAAGATCCACTGTCGATTAGACAGTTTTCAAAAGGTACAATTAAACAACCTGAATTTCATATTTGTATGAATTCAGATTGTGTATTTTCTTTTGAAACCTTTAGTGATTATATTGACCGAATGTATATTAAAAAAATTGTCTCAAAATACGAGAAATCTTCGTGAAAATAACTCCAAGCCCGTGTGCGCTAGCTTTTAAAAAACTGGCATTAATGGGAGACCTAATTTTTAAATCCTCAGCTTAATTAATTACCGATAAAAAATCGTTTGCTATCGTTAACAACAGAAAATATAAAGTAAAAAGAGAAAGTTAACCATGTTAAAAGGGATGGCGTCGGTAAAACAATTATCATTCCATTTTTTTGTTTTTTTAAAGCAAAAGCGGGTTTTCATTGCGTGGTTTTTATCAACCTCATGTTTTTTCGTTTCCTGATACATAGTTAACGTCCTTGTTTTCATTAAACTGATGTTTAAATTTTCTCTTTTCCCTGTATTTCACTCTTCAACGTTAAAACCCGAGCAGATAACCGAGAGGCTAATAATATTTAAATTTAATGCCTGATTATTTCGTTATGTTTAATCCGGTTAATCTTATCAACCTCAAGGGGTATCGATTTTCTTTAATGACTGTCACTGCTTTTCATAAACGCTTTACAACCCATGCAAAACCGCTTATTTAAGCACATTAGCTTAATCCGGTTAAAGGTTTTTACTCTTATTATTGGATTAACGCGGTCACTGTGTTAATCAATTCAAGACCGGTTTTTCCTGATGTTTTCTCTGCCAATATCAATATAGCAGCGAATTTTTTACCTGTTTTAAAAAGCCTTAATCACTTATTTTCACCGTTAATGATTAAAGTTTTCACCTGTTTTTTCATCACACACTGACTATTTTTTCCCGATGTTAAAACGACACTGACAGACCCTAAACGGCTTTTTAACGACGGTTTTATCATATGCAGATAAAACGTCTCTCACCTTTACCTGAATGAGTGAAAATTTCTGTCACGCTTTGCTTTCAAATCACATAAAAAACGACAAAGCACATGATTTAATCTGAGTGAATCTTAACAGGTCGAAGTCAATAAAAAACACTAAAACGAAAAATCAAAGACAGTAAAAACAGCGTTAAAACCCCGCCGGATTGTAGCAAAATGCGATAAAAAAGAGTTTAATGGCCATGTCAGGTTGCTGCGCTTGGCTTTTTTAGGATTACTTGTGGGAAGCCTCAGGTTTTATCATTGCTTCCATTGAATAAAATTCGGATGTTGGGTGAACGTAGCGGGTTAAAGGATTTGCGATTTATGTCACATTTATTAAGTTAATCAAATGGTCATCACCTAAACGGACGGGACAACCTGAATTTTTTGTTATATGTTTTTGGCTGGGTATTAAACACATAAAACGACTTATGAGTTATCTTCACGATACTTTCAAGCCGCAATGGAATATCCCCGACGTTGCCTGTTCATACAGGTTATCAATAAAACTGTCAGCCACAGACTGCCAGCGCTTTCATCGTTTGATGTACTTTCACCCGAGGCGCTTTAGCCTTTGGGTAGCTTATCACTACACGCCGCAATGAACACTGCCGGCCAACTGTGCCGTGCGTTGTCAACCCTCAGAAATGATAAGGGAAGCGTGATGTCATGCCAAAAAAATCAATCCAAACTTCAGCCCCGTCTGAGTGTGAACTTTAATGTCCGGGAGGGGTCATGAGTGTCTTGATGATGGCCTGGCTGGGGGCCGGCGCCGCGCAGCGTGCAACCAGACCAGAGACGACCTCAGCGGGGAATTCCCCGCCGCCGACCGAAGGCAGCTCTTCTGCCGATACGGTGCTGAGTTATCTGGAAAGTGAGGATTTTCAGCGTCATTCGCTGGCGGCGGCGATGACGTATACCGTTGCAGTGGGCGGCGCCCCCGCCGTCCTTCCGCTGGTCGCCGGGGTGGCCGCCGGGAAGCTGGGGGCGCAGATAGGCAGTGATATCGGCGAAAGCCTCACGCATGGCGTGATGTCGCTTTGGGGCCAGCGCACCATCGCCACCGAAGGCCAGGCCCCGGCCCGGCTCGGGGACGCGATTGCCCACCAGAACAAAAGCGCCGGGTTATGGGGGGCGCTGGGCGGCGGTCGGACTGGCGGGCGGTTTTGTCGGCGGACTGGTCTCGTCCGTGGGCGCGGCGCTCGGGCAGTACGGGGCGAACAAGGGCCAGATTGTCGAAGGGTCGCCGGATGTCTTTTTTGAAGGCCGGCCGGTGGCCCGTCAGGGGGACAAAATTATGTGCGGCGACCACCCCGGCCCGGTGGTGATTGCCGAAGGGGCGAAAACGGTGTTTGCCAACGGCAGGCCGATTGCCCGGCTGGGCCACCGCACCGCCTGTGACGCCAATATCAACAGCGCCGCCGCCTCGATTGCCATCACTACACAAACCGGTGACGCCCTGACTATCCTGACCGCCAGCAACAAAGACCTGCGCTGGCTGGTCGCCATTGCCGGCCTGCTCCCGCTGCCACGGGGCCGGAAAGACAACGGCGGCAAAGCCAAATCCGGGGCGGAACCCGCCCCGTCGGTGAAAAAAACCGGCTGTGACAGTCAGCTCTGTAGCAAAGCCGGCGAGCCGGTAGACGTGGCGACCGGCGACTTCCTCCAGGTCTGGCCGGTGCTGGCCCTGCCGGGAGTGCTGCCGCTGACCCTGAACCGGACTTACCGCTCCACCGCCGCCCTGTCCGGGCTGTTCGGCCCCAAATGGGCCGACGACTGGTCGCAGCACCTGCGCCGCGACGGCGAGGAAACCCATTTCACTGATGGCGAGGGGGTGATTTACACCTTCCATACCCCGACGGAAAACGTCTTCTCGGTCAACCTCCATGCCGGGCATTATCTGCTCTACGGCCGGCGCGACGGCGAGCTGCGCCTGTTCAACCGCCGTACTCAGCAGATACTGAGCTTTGCCGAGGTCCAGGGGGATAAACGCCGCCTGTCCCTGATAGAGGACCGCAACGGCAATCAGACCGTTTTTCATTACGATAAACACCACCGCCTGACCCGCCTGGTCCATGCCGACACGACGACCCTGGCGCTGCACTACGAGCGCCAGCGGCTCACGGCCATTGACTGGCTGCGCACGGAACAGCGCCAGCGGCTGGTGACCTGCCGCTATGATAATCCCGGGTATCTGGCAGAATGTGATACCTTTCAGTTTCACCACCTGTGGCACGAATACACTCCACAAGGAAACATGACCCGCTGGCACGACACCGATAAAACCGATGTCACCGTGCACTATGACAACGCGGGCCGGGTGACGGCCACCACCACCCCGCAGGGATACTGGCAGGACCGTTTTGAATATGATGATGACCATCACATCACCACCTATTTCGATGCCGAAGGCGGCTGTACCCGTTACCACTATAACCCCGACGGCCTGGTGACCCGCCTGGTGGACCCGCTCGGCCATGAAACCCGGACTGAATGGGATTTCAGTTGCAAAACCGCTGAAACCGACCCGCTGGGCCGGACCACCGCGTATGAGTACAGCCCTTACGGCGAGCTGACCGGCCTGCTGTCATCCACCGGGGACCTCACCGCTTACGATTACAATGAATACGGCCAGCTTACCCAGGTCACTCAGCCGGATGGGGGGCGCTGGCGACTGCATTACAACGAACAGGGCAACCTGGCCTCCGTTATCGACCCCCAGGGGCGGGTGGAAGAGACCCGTTACGGCCCGCGCGGGGAAATCCTGCGCCAGGTCCTGCCCGACGGCCGCGCCTGGCGCTACGGCTATGAGCGGCAGCAGCTCAGTGAAATTCGGGCCCCGGACGGCGCCCTGACCCGGTTTGACACCGACGGCCTGGGCCGGCTGCTGCGGGTCACTGACGCGTTACATCAGCAGACCGACTATCACCACAGCCCGTTTCATGCCAGCCCGGCGGGCAGCGTCAGCGAGATTCAGCTACCGGATGGCATCCGGCAGACCATTGACTACGACAGCGAGCGCCGGGTCTCGGCAGTCACCGACGGGGAAGGCCGGACCACCCGCTATACCTATGACGCCTTTGACCGGCTCAGCCGCCTCACCCGCCCGGATGGCGCGGCCCTGACCTTTGGCTACGACCGGCTGACCCGCCTGAAAACCGTGACCAATGAAACCGGTGAAACGTATCGCTACACCCGTGACCCGGCCGGCCGGGTGATGAGCGAAACCGATTTTACCGGCCGGACGATTCATTATCAGTATGATGCCGCCGGACGCCGCCTGACTGCCCGTTACCCCAGTCACCAGCTGCTGCGCTGGCGCTACACCGACGACGACCGCGTTACCCACCAGGAAGCGTGGCAGGAAGAGGATGACCGGTGCACCTTACACTCAGTCACCACCTACGACCACGACGCGCAGGGACGACTGGTCCGGGCCGCTAACCCGGACGCGGTGGTGGCGTTTGAATACGATGAAGCCGGCCGCCTGACCCGGGAGACCATTAACGGACGCGCCGTCAGCCATCAGTGGGACCCGATGAGCGGCTTACCCGCCGGATACCAGGCGGACACCCAGCCCGCGGTCAGTTGGTACTACGGCCTCAACGGCCGGCTGATGCAGTGGCAGCTTGACGGCCATGCCCCGTTGCAGATGCAGCATGACGGGCTGGGCCGGGAAATCGCGCGGGAAAGCGCCGCCGGTTTTATCCAGTCACACGCTTACACTCCAGTCGGGCTGCTGGCCCATCAGACTGCCGGGCGCAGCTCCGACTGGTTCAAGCAGACGCTGTACGAGGCCGACCCGCATTTCCCGCCGCGGGGCAGCGCGGTGACCCGCCACTGGCATTACACCCCGGCCTACAACGTGGCCTGCCTGGAAGACACCCGCTGGGACGAGACGCGCTACGGCTACAATGTGAATGACCAGGTGGTGACCGCCCAGTTTGGCGGAATGCGGGCCTGTGATGAACTGTTTGTGTACGACGCCGGCCAGCACCTGCATTACCAAAAACGGGTGCCGGAACGGCTCAGTGAAGACCTGCGCCAGAGCTACCACACCCAGCAGGCGGGGCGGGTGATTCAGCACGGCGCCTGCACGTATCGCTACGATGAAAACGGGCGGCGGACAGAGAAAACCGAACAGCGCCGGGGCTACCGGCCGCGGACCTGGCGCTACCGCTGGGACGCGCACGACCGGCTGACGGGGTTTATCAGCCCGGAAGGAACGCGCTGGCGCTATGGTTATGACGCCTTCGGGCGACGGATTAGCAAGCGGAAGGAGACAGACGACACCGGACAACCGGTGAAACCGACCGCGATAATCGGCTATGATTACCTGTGGAGCGGGGAGCAGCTGATTGAAGAGACGCCGGTATATGCGGATGGCACTGTCGGGTATGAACAGAGCATTCACTGGCTGTATGAGCCGGGCGCCCTGACCCCTTCGGCTCGCTATCAACAGGGCCAGCTATATTATGTGGTGAGCGACCATCAGGGAACGGTGCGGGAAATTTTGACCGAGGAAGGGGAGCTGATATGGGCCGGGCGATTACTCACCTGGGGCGAGCCGGAACGCTGGCCGGTGCTGACGGTCAATGACCCGCGCAACCTGACCTGCAACCTAAGATTTGTCGGCCAATATGAAGACACGGAGAGCGGTTTATTTTATAATCGGCACCGTTATTACGAGAGTGAAACAGGCCAGTACTTATCGGCAGATCCGCTGAATCTTAGTGGCGGATTTAACCCGTACTGCTATGTCCATGATCCGGTCAATTGGGTTGATCCTCTGGGGTTGACGGGGTGTCCGGGGGCTAAACCTGATTTTTATGTTGGACCAGCTGGGCCAAGTGCAACATTGCCATCCACAGGATATCGCCATATGAAATATAAAGAAGCTGACGGTTCTATTAACAAATTTGTCGATCCAACGATAGAAAATAAATCAGCACCCGTTTCTTGGTTTGGATTTAAGAAACATTCTTCTGGTAGTGAAGCAAGAGACGCTTTCCAAATAGCCCCTGAATGGAGTGATGCGCGTCTTAGAGGTACTTTTGATACTCTACAACTATACAAAGATGGCAAACCGACAGCTTTTGTACCTAAATGGGAAGGTAACTCCCATCCAACTAAATTAGAACCTTTTGCAGAAGCATACCCACAATATGGAAAAGGCGGAGCTGTTCAATTGCATGCTGACAATCAGATCATTCATTTTGATTCAGTTAAAATTTTACCGGAGTAATATCATGGACATACTAAAAAGAGAAGATGCAGAAATAATGCTTTATCAGGTGCTTAAACGAACTTTGATAAACGAAAATGATCTCGATGTACTAATGGAAATTGCAAAAATGGCAGACCGTCCTATTCCTATGAAAGCAATACTCTATAAATATAGCGAAATGGAAAAAAGGGAGTTAACGAAAGAGGATAGAGATATTTTTGATACGTTAATTTACTTTTATGGCCCTTAACCTTAAGTGATTAGTTTTATATAAGCCGAAAAGATCCGTGTGATCTTCCGGCCTCCTTATGATCTATCTTGGCGAATATCCACAGTAGCCAGAGCGGATTAAAGCTTAGAAATCGCATCCTTAACCTGATACGCTTCTTCGCCATTAACAGCTAAAGCGCGTATCAACCTGCGATTCGCCGGTCAGTATGAAGACGAGGAAAGCGGGCTATACTATAATCGTTTTAGGTATTACGATAACGAGATCGGGCAATATCTCTGTGCCGACCCAATAGGATTAGCAGGTGGATTTAACCCGTACAGCTATGTCCATGATCCGGTCAATTGGATTGATCCGTTGGGGATGGCAGGGTGTCCAATGAAGCAAATATTGGATGATGTTGATAAATGGTCTCTAGCTAAAATAAGTGATCGACAGAAAGGAATGATCGAAGATAAGCTCGCGGTTGTAAAAGAAAGATCAAGTGCTCTTAATAAGAAAATGAGAGAGTATTTCAATGATAATGAATCTAAAATAATAAAAGAATGGGAAAACCAAACAGGAATTACTTGGCCAACACAAGCTAATGGTAAAAGAGCAACTCCCCATCATGTTATTCCTATTAAAAATGGTGGTTCTAATGAATGGTGGAATATTATCCCAGTTCAACATCCACATACAGGAACAATTCATGGTCAGGATTCCGCCCTTCGTACCCATATGCCTTATCAAAAAACTGGTGGAAAACTTTGGTATTTATGAGATTCATAGGAGCAAGTTGTGAATATTGTAGACGCTTATAATCAAATGAATTTATGGATTAATAGCAGTAATGGAGAAGTTATCAATATTGGTAATTCAGAAAAGTATTCATTTACTCGGTTAAAATTGTTTTCAGATGCTGAACTATATCAATTTGAGTCAGATACGAAAATTAAATTGCCTGAACAATATAAATGTTTTTTAATAAATGTGGGAACTGTTGATATTTTTTCTACCGACATTGATTCTGGGATAGAAATTTTATCTCCCTTAGATGTTAAAAATTTCTCTAAGAGTGTATTTTATAATTTTGGTGATGATCTATACCCTAATTTATTGTTAACCACTTCAATTCCAAAATTTGGCTATTTTGGAGGTTTTTGGACAGAAAATCAGTCCAATGATAATTATTCAATATATTACCCTGATATTCCCCCTGAGTTTTGGATAGAAGAAGCTGACTTCATATCTTTTAATGAGTGGTTTATCCGCTTAGTAGAAAGTAAAGGTAAAAAATTATAAGGATACCATTAAAAATTTATCCTAGACGGCCACCATCAGGAGTATCGCTATGATGCCTTCGGGCGACGGATTAGCAAGCGGAAGGAGACAGATGACACCGGACAACCGGTGAAACCGACCGCGATAATCGGCTATGATTACCTGTGGAGCGGGGAGCAGCTGATTGAAGAGACGCCGGTATATGCGGATGGCACTGTCGGGTATGAACAGAGCATTCACTGGCTGTATGAGCCGGGCGCCCTGACCCCTTCGGCCCGGTTTGAAAAAGGCCAGCTGTACTATGTGGTGAGTGACCACCAGGGGACCGTGCGGGAAATCTTGACCGAGGCCGGGGAGCTGATATGGGCGGGCCGGTTACTCACCTGGGGCGAGCCGGAACGCTGGCCGGTGCTGACGGTCAATGACCCGCGCAACCTGACGTGTAACCTACTGTTTTGTGGGCAATATGAGGACTCGGAGAGTGGTTTATGCTATAATCGCTTTAGATATTACGATAATGAAACAGGCCAGTACTTATCGACAGACCCTTTGAACTTAAGGGGGGGCGTAAGTCCTTACAGTTACGTGCATAATCCGGCGAACTGGATTGATCCTCTGGGATTGGCGGGATGTCCAATATCTGATTCCAAATCATCGTCAGAAAATAAATCTTTTTCTCATCAAGGTCCTGAATTACCAAAGAATATTGCAGAAACCTTTAAAGATGGAATTTATAAAAATAGACAGTTAACTGGAGATGAAGTTTTTTATAAATATCATGGAATAAATAATAGAACAGGAAGAAAATTCTCATGGTTAACAAATAAGAAATACTCTTCTGAAGATGTATTGCGCCAAGACTTAGCTATTCGTCATGATTGGGGAGTAAATATAACTAAGATATCAGAATTTAAAGTCCCTAGAGGTACGTGGGTAAGTGAAGGACCTGCCGCCGCACAGGGTTCTGGTTATCTTGGTAGTGGATATCAAGCGGTTGTAACAAACTTACCTAAAACATGGGTTCAAAAAACAACAGGAGTTCCTTAGTGATGACATTAGCAAACTTACTAAATTCTCTACAAACCATCTCTGTGGAATTAATCAAAAGTGGAAAAGGAGAGACTGCTTACTTTTTTATTAAACGTTATGATGAAATCATAAAATTAAATAATGAACAGGATAGCATAAGGCAAATAGTAAAAGAATTATCTACATGTCAAGCTATGGCTCAATATGGTGATTTCTCTCCAATGGAGGAAAAACTTTTAGAAAGTGTAGTAAAAGATGCAATTAATTTTTTAGATCATAGTCTATAAAAAAACGGAAGATCTTCCGGCCTTACTGGTGATCTACCGTGGCGAATGCACTGGCTGTATGAGCCGGGCGCCCTGACCCCTTCGGCCCGGTTTGAAAAAGGCCAGCTATACTATGTGGTGAGCGATCACCAGGGAACCGTGCGGGAAATTCTGACCGAGGACGGGGAGCTGATATGGGCCGGCCGGTTACTCACCTGGGGCGAGCCGGAACGCTGGCCGGTGCTGACGGTCAATGACCCGCGCAACCTGACGTATAACCTACTGTTTTGTGGGCAATATTCGGACTCTGAGAGTGGTTTATGCTATAATCGCTTTAGATATTACGATAATGAAACAGGCCAGTACTTATCGACAGATCCTCTGAATCTTAGTGGCGGATTTAACCCGTACGGGTATGTCCATGATCCGGTCAATTGGATTGATCCGCTGGGACTGGCTGGGTGTCCGGGGGCTGAATCTCAATCACCATCAGACTTTGCTAGAAGCTGGCAAGGGCAAGGCGATTATCCCGGCGTTGATCGTTTCCGAGATATCACAGTCAAGAAAGGCACAATATTGATGGCAGGTGCACCAGGCCAAGGAAGTTTCTACACAACCATTAGAGCGGTTGAGAGGAGCGGATACTCTAAAGAAGGTGTGTTTAAAGGATTACAGGTAATACCTCATAAAGATTTCGGATATAGGCCAGGTATGACAGCCTATAGAGTTCTGGAAGATACACCTGCTGCCTTTGGTATAGTGAGAGCTAACCCTCATGCTGGTTCCGGTGGGTTACCTCAAATAGTCATTGAAAAGTACGATGGGATTTTAGAACCTTTATATTCGGTGAAGTTAAAATGATATACGCTAATGGTAATGTGAACTTAAATGGAATAATAATTAATCCATTAATTAAAAAAGATATTTTTCTAGAAAAAACATCAGAGCTTAATCCAGAAGAAATTTATATTTTTGGAAATAGAGTCCGTTATTCTATTGATAATATATTGTTTTTAAATGTAAATTATATTGTCAGTGCTGTTTTTCAGGATGAGTTTCTCATTTATATTGAATTGCTTCCGTTCGATAAGGAGATAGAAAACAAAATCAATGTATTTACCAATGAAAACCAAATGAGAAATAAATTAATTAATGATTATTTATTAAAATCACTATTTGGTTCATCAGAGAAACTTTATTTTCCATGGGGAAGTATTGAGTCTATAGCAGATACTAGATCAGGTATGTCATACATATCTATTTCTTATAAAAACAGTAATCACTGAGTTAGATATGAATAACCGGAAGGATCCTCGTGATCCTCCGGCCCTGTTCTTCTCGAC
The DNA here is from genome assembly GCF_018448965.1 of Photorhabdus hainanensis. Lineage (NCBI taxonomy): Bacteria > Pseudomonadati > Pseudomonadota > Gammaproteobacteria > Enterobacterales > Morganellaceae > Photorhabdus > Photorhabdus hainanensis. The sequence goes on from NZ_RCWD01000019.1 coordinate 89,654, forward strand.
ACTCAATAAAGGACGGAATCTGGCCTGCGATTCTGTGGGCAGTATGAGGATGAGGAAAGCGGGTTATTTTATAACCGGCACCGTTATTACGACAGGGAAACGGGACAGTACTTATCGACAGATCCTTTGAACTTAAGGGGGGGCGTAAGTCCTTACAGTTACGTGCATAATCCGGCGAACTGGATTGATCCATTCGGGTTAACTCCATGTCCGGGCGCTAAGGAACCTAATTGGACAAATCATGGATACAAACATGTGCCTCCCAAAAATGCTTCTTGGAACGATATAGTCAAATCAACGAAATCTGGACCAGCAAAATATAAACCAGAAATTAACATCGAAGCATTAGAGCGTTCTGTTTATAAAACTGGGCAACCAGTTACAAATGGTAAGCCTTGGAAAGTTCAAGATATGGGAGAAATTATCGGGGCTAGTGAAGGTAAACCAAGTCAATGGATAAGAGTTGAATATAGCGGCGGTACTATTCACGGACATCCAATATCTCTCAATGAATTTAGGAAACTGACAAAATAATGAACATTGATTTTTCAGAAAAAAGTGGGGTGATCGTTTTTAATGATTTTTCTATTAGTGATGATATTCCACTTGAGAATCAACTTGATGAATTAAAAGAAGATATGTTGCAGGTAGAATTTCCTAATGGATATCTTTTAGACATTGGCTGGAGACCCTCATTCGAAATTAATGGACAGTTTAACTTGGCATTAATTAAAGATTTTAACTGGGAAAGTCCTGTTTATTTAGGTTCAGCAAAAAATTTATCTGAGTTAGAAGAAAAGATTCAATCAGCAATGCATAAATTATAGTTGATGAAATTTAATAGCCGGAAAGATCTTTCGAGATCTTCCGGCTTTCTTATGATCTACCGTGGCGAATACCCACGGTAAGCCAGAGCGGATTGAAGGTAAGAGTCCGGTCATCTCACCTTGTTCTTCTTCTCCAGCCCCTGCACGCTACTGCTTCCTTATCTTCACCTGGAGACTGACACCATGAGCCGTAGCCGATATACCCCGGAACAAAAACAGCAACATGTGACCCAATGGCGCCACAGTGACCTGACCCGAAAACAGTATTGCGAACAGCATCAGCTGAGTTTTTCCTCTTTCCGCGACTGGATTGCCGACAGTAACAGAATACCCCAACCTCTCAGCCAGACACTGCCCGCCCTCTTGCCGGTTTCACTCCAGCCTGACGACGCGCCCACCGTCACCCTGCATACCCCAGACGGCTATGCCATCGCCTGTCCATTGACGCTGTTGCCTGACGTGATGCGGGTACTGGCCTAATGCTGAAACCGCAACAGCTTTTTCTGGTGCGAGAGCCCGTCGACATGCGCCGGGGCATTGATGCCCTGACCCAGCACCTGGAGGGACTGAATTTGCGCTGGCAGGACGAAGCCGCTTTTGTTTTCTGCAACAAGGCCCGCTCCCGTCTCAAGGTGTTGCGCTGGGACCGACACGGCGTCTGGCTGTGTACCCGCCGTCTGCGCCGGGCCCATTTACTGGCCCCGGGAAAAGGCCAGACCCAGCGGGCTTACCTGTGGACGTATGTCACCGGCTCCGATACCTCGCCGGCAGTGGTGTACTATGAGCTGCATCCCGGCCGCAGTGGCCGTTATGCACAGAGCCTGCTGAAAGACTGGTCGGGCGGCACGTTAGTGACGGATGATTATGCCGGTTACAACGCGCTGCATGCCCGGGCGGATATCACCGAAGCGGGTTGCTGGGCCCCCGCCCGTCGTAAATTCTTTGACCAATATAAAGCGAGCCAAAGTTCGGTAGCGAAACAGGCGCTGGATGGCATTCGCGACCTGTACAAGCTGGAGCGAAAAATCAAACACCGGCCGCCGGATAAACGGCGTCAGTGGCGGCAGCGTTATGCCCGGCCGTGGCTGAATGAGTTCCGGTCCTGGTTGCAGAAGATTCAGACCCAAACGGTGCCCAACTCCGGGTTACGCAAAGCGATAGATTACACGCTGAAGCGCTGGTCGGCGCTGGTGTGTTATCTGGATGACGGCTGGGTGCCGATAGACAACAACCGGGCGGAGAATGCGGTCCGGGGTGTGGCGGTCGGCCGAAAGAACGGGCTTTTTGCGGGTTCACTGCCCGCGGGGCAACGTGCCGCCATGATAATGAGCCTGTTGGAAACCGCCAGAGCCAACGGACATGAGCCCTGGGTCTGGTTACGTGATGTCCTCAGCCGGCTGCCTTCCTGGCCGAACAATCGGTTGAATGAGCTGCTGCCCTGGCCTGAGAATCCCTTCCGTTAACATCCCATTTTGTTGTTATCTCACCACGCAAGGTGAGTTCACCGGAACATTACCCTGCATCTGCTGCTTAATCTCCCGCAGTTGGGCCTGTTGTCGCTGGTACTGCTGATGCTGTTGTTGCGTGGCTTCACTCTCTGGAATTAACACTAGACCCTTTGGGGTTAGCAGGAGGAGTAAATCCTTACAGTTACGTGCATAATCCGATGGGTTGGATCGACCCGCTGGGGCTAGCTGGATGCTCTACTAAACTCGGTAAAAACATGATGGAAGATATGAGCTTACCACGCTCAACTTCATGGAAAGGACGTGAAGCGCACCATGTCATTCCGAAACAGCTATCAGATCATCCTGCTTTGAAAAAAATTGGATATGATATTGATGATGCTAGTAATGGGATATTTTTTGAGGCAGCCAGACCTCATCAAAAATAAAAAGGTTGCTACTACAGTTAGCACAATGGCAAGACATTGAGGTAGCCATAACGGATATTCCTCCGCAGTTGAAAAAACTCTAAATAAAATTGATTTAAACCAGCCTACTAATGTCATAGCAAAACAAGTTGCTGACATACAAAATAAGGCGAAGAAATCAATGATGAATGGCATGCCAATTAGGTCGAAAGATATTGCTAAGAATCCTGATATAGGAAAGCAAAGAGCTTTTGAATTGTGGGATAATATATTTAATAAATAGAGGTTATATATGATTGATATAAAAAAAGAATTTGTTATTGAACCAATGTCTTTTCTTTTGTCTGAAAAATTATTTTCAGGGGTTCTTAGTAATCAATCCGGTCATTATCTAGAAATTCATGATCCTGAATTAGCACTGACTTTATCTTTTGAACAATTATTATCCGATGGGTATCTAGTATGGTTAGATCTCATTGAAAATTCTATAAGTAAATTTAGGTTAAGAAGTGAATTTCATGAAGCTGACGAATACTTAAATGATATAAGTAAAGAATTTTCTGTTCATTATGATAAAATTTCAATCATCTATCGAAAGAAAAAAATAAAAAAAGAAAACTCTGACTATGATGATTTTTATTTTGAAGTTTTAGATGAGGTATATTCTCAACTAAACATGTTATCTATTCAAAGGTATATATTAGGTGAACAAAAGGAATCAATCTTGGAAAAGATCTTTGAGATATATAAAGAAGGGTTGTATCCATGCGGAATGACGAAGGATGAAAAAATAGTCGCTTTTAATCCAATGATATTAAAAACTAGTTGATATAGTAGATAAATAATTGTGAAAAAGTCGGAAAGATCCCCATGATCTTTCCGGCTTTGTTATCTTTATGCTTAAAATAAATATTTTACAGGGTTGATCTTATATATTAAATATATAATTTAAAATCATAAAAATATAAAATAAATAAGAAGATAAAAAAAGGAATAATACAGAAAAATATAATATTAATAGTAAATATATACATAGGCTATATTTTGGCTATTTTATTCTGTTTTCTCTCTGAAACAGCAAAAAGCCGGAATCGCTTCCGACTGGCTTCTTTCTTACCGTGGTGAATGCCCATGCCACGCCAACGCCGACTGGTTAGTGCAATGGCAAGGCATCAAGGTAATCACAATGGTTACTCCAAGGCTATTAAAAATGTACCAGACAAAATAGACTTAAACCAGTCTGTTAATAAGATATCGAAACAGGTTGCTGATATACAAAATTTAGCTAAGAAAGGAATGATGAATGGAACACCAATAAGAGCTAAAGATAACTCGAAAGGAAAAGCCAAAATAGGCAACCAACGTGCTTTAGAAATGTGGAATAAAATTTTAGGGGTATAACAATGAAAAGCGAAAATAAGAAGTTTATAACTGAACCAATGAATTTTCTATTTTCAGATAATCTTTTATCAGGGGAGTAAAAGCACCTTCTGATATTATTCTATTGGAAGATAAAGACAAATCCCTCAGATTATCATTAAGTCAATATTTACCAGATGGATATTTAGTCTGGCAAGATCTTATAGAAAATAGCGTTGGTAAATTTTCTTTAGAAGATAACTATTCTGAAGCTGAAGATTATTTAGAAGATATTGATGAAGAATACAGTGACTTACAAGAGGAAAAGACATTAATTTATAGAAAATCTAAAATAAAATAACAAATACAGAATACGATGATTTTTATTTTGAAATTTTGGAAAAGATCTTTGAGATATATAAAGAAGGGTTGTATCCATACGGAATGACTAAGGATAAAAAGATAGTGGCTTTTAATCCAATGATATTAAAAACTAGTTGATATAGAAAACATATTCTCATGAAAAAGCCGGAAAGAATCCCGTAATCTTTCCGGTTTTGTTATTTTTATGCTTAAAATAAATATTTTACAGGCTTGGTCTTATATATTAAATATATAATTTAAAATCACAAAAATATAAAATAAATAAGAAGATAAAAAATAAATAATACAGAAAAATATAATATTCATAATAAATATATACATAGGCTATATTTTAGCTATTTTATTCTGTTTTTTCTCTGAAACAGCAAAAAACCGGAATAGATTCCGGCCTGTTTCTTTCTTACCGTGGTGAATACCCGTGATACGCCAGTGCCGACTGGAGCCGCCCTATCGCATCCTTAATCTGATACGCTTCCTCGTCATTCACGGCACAAGCCCGTATCTCCGCCCAGTTCAGCCGCTTCACTAGTTGGGCCAAGGCCAGTGCTTCAATGTGGGTTAACTGAATATCCTGCAAATGTTCAATCACCACTTCAGATTATATAAGGAAGAATGCAGATCTTCGCAGATAACACGAACCTTTTGCGACACCCTCTTTTCAACGAGGTTTGTCAGCAATCTGAGACAGAAGGGGCATTTGGCCCCTTCTGTTGTTTCAGGTATTACCTTAGGACAGCGATGACACCAGCACCGACAGTGAAGCCTGACGGATTTGCGGCAAGTGCTCGCGGGCGCCGCCGGTATCAGGAAACGAGGCCATAGCCCCGCTCAGCTTGGCTAGGTTCGGTCTCTCCGCCCCCGGTACTGCGTCAACTGCATGGGTTGTGATGACAGGTTGATTGCTAGCCCAGGACAGTTCCATCAGACCTTCCTTGGTGTAACTCCGTCGGGTAAAGCCCTCGACTAGGTGGTCCACGTTGATCACCGACGAGGAACCTTCCAGCTCGATTTGCAGGTGCCGATGGGCCATAGCTTGGCTGCCAAATACCTGACGCACCACCAGAGCCGTTCCGTTGCTGGAATCGGTTAACACCAAGTCGTCATCGTGGCGGTTCACTAGGATGCTCTCCGGATCAGCCAATGGTAGGATCAGGCGGTCCAGGGCTTGGCCCCGGTCGTCGTTATCGATGATGACTGTACGGTAATGGGACCACATCGCCTTGTTGAGGCGGTAGGTATCGTCATCGGCTCCGCCATGCAGAACCACACTGTCGACACCGGCAATGATCGGCGGCGTTAGATCATCTTTGCTGCCGCCAACTCCTCCGCCTTGGAGCAGAAGGGAAGAACCGATGCGCTCCACTCCCGTAAACTTGTTGAGCATCTGCGCGCTACCATCCTTGATCTGATACAGCGCCTGAGTCGTCGGGCTGTATACATACGCCGCCTTTTCGCCTGCGGCAATCCCTACGAAGCGCAGATTGTCCGAGACAGGAATGCCATTACCTGAAAATACCTGACCGCTGCCGATATCGAACCAGCCTGGCTCCTTGTTGTCCTGCAAGGTCAGTATCCCTTTGGCCTGCCACTGATCGGCGAGTTTAGTGAGTGCCTGTGACAGTTGGGCCAAGTTATTCTGCTGCCAGCCTTTGTCAACGCCAACTAGCTGCAACTCGCCGTTGTTGGTCCGCAGCAAGATCTCGCCCTTGACTGTGATCAGGCGCATGCCGACGTCGACTTGTTGCGCTGATTTGAGGTGCAACTCAGGCGTCAACTCACTGGCAACGGGAAGTTGCGCCGAGGCGCTAAGCATCTGGCCGGCGCCACCAAAAGCCGCCGCCAACGCATTCGCGGTCATGGCTGGTTGGCGATACAGCTTGCCGCTTTCTGGCTCAAAGAGACGCGCGGAGGTGCCATCCATTTCGAATCCCAAGAACTGCAACGATTTGTCTGACAGTGCTGCCGAAGCCACTACCACCTGGCCGTTGTGGTACCACACCGGTAACAGGCTCTTGCCGTCGCTACCTTTGATCCCGAACACTGCCAGAGTGGTGGTGCTATCGGTGATATTAGCCAGATCCCGCCACCAGTGGGTACGCCCCTTGAGCCAATGTTCGTTGACCGCTTCGTAGTTAAGTTGCCCTTGCGCATCGAGCCGGGCCACCCGACCATCCTCGGTGATGGCAAGCAGGCTACCGTTCAGATTGACCAAGTTGGCTAACGCTGGAGTGCTGATACGCAATGCACTGGGGTGGTTGGCGTCGAGAACAGTCTGGCCGGGACCTTCTTGGCGGAACAGGGCCTTCTGTTCCTTGCTGTAGAAGAAGAATACTTCTGTACCCGCAGGGCGGGGAATGCTGCCCGCCAACACGAGATCGGCTGGGATCGGCCAGGCGCTGCGGGTCTGTTCGTGCGCTTCAAAGTGCAAGGTCCAATCCGCCGGTGGCGCCAGATTCGGCTTGATCAGCGTACCGTCGCTGGTGCGTATCCAGTAGCGATGCGCCACGCCAGCCGTATCCACGCCGAATACCGTGACCAGCGCCGCGCTGGTCGGCTGGATCAGTCGTGCGCCTAACATATACGTCGGAGTTTCACGCTGGGTGCTATTGCTCTCATAGCCCTGGAGTATGGTTTTGAGTTCATCACCATGCCGACCGGTACGTGCCGAAAGCTGGAGTAGCGCATCATCACCCACCGCGCTGACCAACTCCATTCGGTCACCGAGGAGCCGATAGCTCAGTTCAGCTTCCTTCCCTTTTAGCTGATAACGGCGAGCCAGATAAACCGCGTCCCCTTCTTGCCATAACCGACTGATCTGGCCCGCACTCTGGTTGAACCAAGGCTCAAACTGCGCGTCGATCTGTCCAGTGGCGATGTCTACCCGCCACGCCGCCGCGTTGTCGGCATCGTAGAAATAGGCATGGTTGCCCATCACCGCACCTAGTTGGGCATGCTTGGTCTGTTCGTGAGTGGTGTCGGTGAACAGCATCCGTTTGTTGGTCACGTCGTAGAACGCTCGACCAACATCACGCCCATTGTGGCTGTAGTTCTCTACCACCACATACTGCCCGTGCAACTGATGTGCCTTGGCTAGATCATTCAGGTGCTGCTCAATTTGTTGGCCGGGCACCTGCCACTTGCTCGCATCTTCGCTGACTACCTGAGCTGTCAGGCTGGCGAAGTCGACTTCGCGCACTTCGCCCTTGCGGTTGACCACCAGCACTTGCTCCTTCCGATCTGAGTCGAGTTCGACCACCACTCCACCAACTGTCAGTCGGTTCTTCGACACACTGATGCTGTCACCGGCGAGCTGGCTGCTGTCGATGATCCAGTGCGATGGCGTACTGCCGACCAGATTGTGTGGGGCGTCGCTCGTGAGCTTCACGCTGGTGCCTTCGTTCAGCCCGATCAGGTACTCACCACCTGCGCCTTTGATCTCGTAATGCAGGTAGCCATGTAATTCCTTGGGCAGTTCGGGCACTATCAGTTGCCGGTTGCGTTGGTCGAGCACCACTTCGATCGGTGTCGCGACATACTCCTGATGAATCCTACGAATTGTCACTTCCCCCGGAAAGATGTAGAAGTCGTAGTCGAACCGTTTATCCTCTTCGAGCCTGCGGATTACATCAAAACCGGCATCATGACGCGTAGTCGCGCCGGGGAGCTGCATGTATTCGTAGTTGATGTAGGACTTAGGTGTACCCGGCAAGATCACAACATTGCTGTCTCCATGTTCAAGAGACCGGGAGGCATCCTTGTAACCAATGCCGCTGCGCACCTCGATCGCCTGACTACGGTCATGGACCATCTTTGGAAAGTCGCCGATCCAGAAGAAGTAATTGATTCTCCCTGAGCCGGTAGAGCCAGAATGGGTGCGGTAAATATATTGACTGTCGAAGTCGATCTGATTCTTGCGCAGATCCAGGGTTTTGATCACAGCCCCGGGCAGGGGTACCAGCACTTTCTTCTCGTTGTCATACCGATAGCCATTGCCTTTGTAGGCATCGTCGAGCGTGTTGAAGTAACGGCCTACTGCCTTGGCATCCTCGGCGACCGCGCCAAAGGCTTGCGCCAGTGCTGTAAAGCCTACCGCCAGCCCGCCAAGGATCACGCCAGCCCCACCGAGTACCGCCCCAGCTGTCGAGGCGCCCATCAACCCGGCGCCCACTCCGGCGGTACCGGTGACGAAGCTGGCCGAGTCGAACGCTAATTGGGTACCGAATACCGCCTTCTGCACATCGTTCTCAGCATGAGCCAGCTCATAAGCATCCAGACCGACCATAGCGCCGCCAAACAGCACCCCTGCGCCCTCGTTAACAGTGTGCCCCAGGATGGAGGTAAAGTCCTTGAGTGAGGTTTCGGCGGCCATCACTTCACCGCGCAGCGCCGTGCGCACCAGCGCAGTGATCTTGGTTACATCCTGCACGCCACCATGAGCCATCTGGACAAAGTTGAGGTAGCTGTGGACCTTGAGCGCGGTGGCTAGGTCAGGCGAAGCGATCCCACGTGCCGCATCGTTGCGGTTCTTGTCGGCAAACCATTGGATCAGCGTCTGTATTGCAAACCCGGCGTTTAACCCATCAACCGGAGCTGCTTCGCTGATACCGCTTTTAGGCCGTATCTGGCCGTGTTCGAAGGTGAAATGTTGGCTTAGGGTGAGCATATGTTCATCAACGAAGCGGCGGAATTCGATAAAGGTGGTATCGCCGCTGCTCACCCAACGGGTCTCCTCGGGTTGGGCGCGATTGATGAACTGGATTTGGTAGCGGCCTTCGCCTTGATCTTCGGTATTACTAATCACCGGCATCCAGCGCTGGTCAAGGTTGTTTTCTTGGGCGAGCCGTGTGCTGGCCTCGGCGAACTTCGCTCCCCACTGTTCGGCATCGAGGGTCGCCAATGCAGTGTGCAACCGAGCGTCCTTGGCAATCCGTACTTGGGCGTTAACCGCCTGTTCAACCTGCCGCCGTTGCTCTATGACCGTGGTTAGTTCATCGGGGCGGGTCAGGTCGGCCACGTTCAGGTCGTTGCCCACCGGCACCTTTGCCATCTTGCCGGTATCGATCTCCACCAGGTTGAAGATAGGGGTCAACTCGCCGCTAGGCGAACCGTAGTGGGCGGCCAGTTTACGCCCCACCAAGTGATTCTTCATGGCCCGGAAGAAGCTGACTGCATCGTTGAAAGCAAAAATCCCGACATTCGGGTCATAGAAATAGTAACGACGTCCTTCGAGTCCGATTGTATTTCCCACCATCATTGAGTGATTTGGGGTATTGAGCGCGAACATTGAGGTTTTGGTCGCCCCTTTTAGCAGGGAAACTACTTCGGACAATTTAACCTGCCCCCGCGCCGTTGATGCTTGTACGGCCTCAACGTTATTGGAGTGTAGTCTGATCAGACTGTTTGTCAGTAGCGTGGAACTGCTTGCGTGGGGATCGGCGGCAGCCAGGAAGAGTTTTTCCACCAGACTGTTGATACCCGCTTCGCCGTTGTTAGCCAGCGCCACCGCCATCGCCCTGACCAAGGGGTAGCAACGGCCGCCGGACTTGTCTCCGACCAGTGACAGGTAAAAATCCTGTGGCGCCAGACGGTCGAAGCTACTTCCGGCGCGATGAAAGTCCTCGCTGTACACCGCCGTCCACTTCAATACTTTGTCGATGTACTCTGCCTGGCTGGTTTCAGTAATGTGAACGCTCAAAGCGCCTTGCTGCTCGGGAGTGAGCTGGCCTTTGAGAAACAGGCTCTTCATCTCCAGGGCCGACATTCTGTCGTACAGCCCGGGGATGTTGATATCGCGGAAGTGGCGCTGACCATTGGTAAACGCGGTACCATGCACATTATGTTGGTGAGCTTCGGCGATCGCATAACGTTCGCCCACGCTACTGGTATGCTCTGGTCCGCTGTTCTGCATGGACGTATTGTCGATCCGCACCACGGCAGCCATGCTGTCCTTGGACTTGATCTGCTGCCATAACCAGCTTTGTTCAACGAAGCCTGCTTCACGCAGAACCGTATCGTATTGCGCTTTGTAGTACTCCAGAGTGATATTGATCTGTTTTATCTGTTGGTCAATCAAGTCGTGCTGAGAGCTAGTGCGCCGCTCCTCATAAAGTTTGCTTCGCTTGTTCGTCAACTGCTTGGTATCAGCGTTGATCCTGTCGTAAACTTCGGTGCGCAGCTTGCTCCATGCGGCAATTGCTGGATGATCAGGAGAAAACTCACCCTCTCTGTATACACCGTCGGCGATCCCTTCGACTGATACCCCGAACTGGGCAGCTACTTTTTTTAGTCGTTGGTGAATTTCCTCACGGTAAGTGGCGAATTGAGCTTGGTTGCGTTCAATTACTTGACTGTCTGCGATCTGGATCGAGAGTGGTTCTTCGTCGCCGCGTAATTTTAGCCGAAGCGTCTGGCCGTCTTGCTGATACTCCTGGCGCTGGAGCGCTAACTGCCATTGGTCATTGACGTATTGCATGTACGCCACGGCGAGGTTTTCGGTGGTGGCTGCTGCTTGGTAATCTTTGTAGTCCACTGCCATCACCACGTTATCGTATAGCAGCGAACTGTTGACTCGGCCATCGTGGTAGACCCGGTAGGTATTGGCATCTAGGCTGGTCACAACCACCGAGCCGCCCGATAGCGTTCCGGTAAACAGAAAGCTTCCCGCGATCGCATGTTTAGGAATGTCTACATAGGCTGGTGACGCATTGGCTTGGTCGGTGCTGTCGTAGCCGAGAAAATACGCTGGCATGCTGTTAGCGTCTTCTGCCGCTACATCGTTATTAGCGTTTCGATCGGTGTAGTCTAGCTCGTACAAGCCTGAGCCGATTTTCACTAGCAGGGCGTTCCCTTCTGCCGGGAGGCTCCCCGACCTGATCAGTGTTTCGGCGTTGATGGTGTTGGATTTGGCGAATAACACAGGATTGGCGGCGAACTGATGGATATCGGCGCTGCCCCGACGAGGCTCAGAGCCGCCATTCATGGGCACTAGCTCCCCTTTGAGTTCACTATCCCGTAGTGCTTGTGAGAGCAGCGCTGGGTTGTGTACATCGTACCCGCGCGTCTGCAAGGTATGCGCCAGGGCCTTCTCGATCGGAATATCGGTCAGCAAGGAGTGTGTACCTGCCGCCGCAATCAGTTGCGCTCGGGACTGACCATGACTGCTCGATCCGCCCGCGGCCGTTTCAGAATAGGAAATGCCTTTGCCCACGCGATACATACCAGTCGGAGTGTGTTCGACAAAGGCTGTCGCCGGTAACAGTTCGTTAAGCTTTTTGCCGATGGTTTGGGCATGCTCGATCCCGGCTCTGGAAAGGTAGATAACGGCTTGGTCGGTACGGCTGCCCAGATTTTTCGGCCCCATGATCTTGGCCTGTTCCAGCCAGCCGCGATTGTCATCATTGAACAATTGGGTCAATGCCCGGGCAAGCACGTTGAAATGCACCTTGCTAACGTTGATGGTCAGCCGTGCGCCAAGCTTGCCACGGGCGCCATAACGTTGCGCAAAATCCTTGGGCAGCATTCGGAAAGCTTCAGCATTGCCCAAGGCGTCATCAGTTTGCGAAGCCAGAGCTGTTTTCTCATTGCCTTGTACCAAGATGTCGACTGTCGTGGCGCGTGTCGCCAGTGCCTTGATATAACCGACAAATGCCTGTTGCTCGCTTTTATCGAGGCTACTGATACCGACCGGCCTGTCATTACTGTAGCGCCGATAAGCGTTGCCCTCTAGCGTCTGTTCCAGCGTTTTCTGTTGCTGGAGAAGCTGAGGACTCCACTTGCGACCGTTTTCACGGAACCCCTTCTTGATCTCTTGGATCAGCATTTGGATCTTCGGTTTGCTCTTCATCTCTTTAAAGGTCGCCTGCGCAGATGCAAGCAGCGACTGGTAGCTGTTACTAGGCATGATGGTTCTCCTTAGGAAAATCCTACTTTGGTATTTACGGGTTACAACGCTTCATGAGTGGCTGGATTACGGTGGACACGGTTGGTCGTTTGCGAGCTGAGAATCTTTCATCTGTAAGGTCCACAGCCGGGTATAGAGTCCGTCCAGAGCGAGCAGTTGCTCGTGGCTGCCCTGTTCGACCACTTGACCTTGGTCGATCACCAGAATCCGCTGGGCATGGCGCAGGGTATTAAGACGATGGGCGACGCTGATCACTGTACGGCCCTGAGCAATGCGCTGTAGGTTAGCCATCACCGCTGCTTCCGACTCGTAGTCCAGGGCGCTAGTGGCCTCATCCAGTAGCAGTATCCCCGGATTGGTCAGCAACGCTCGGGCCAGGGCGATGCGTTGGCGTTGCCCACCGGAAAGCTGGCCGCCACGTTCGCCGACTTGGGTTTCATAGCCTCGGTCCAGCGCGTTGATAAAACTATCGGCGCCGGCCAGAGTCGCTGCTTCATACACCTCCGCATCGCTGGCTTGGGGTCGGCACAAGCGGATGTTCTCGGCGATGGTGCCGGCAAACAGCACGCTTTCTTGCAGTACTATGCTCATGTTGCGGCGCAACGCTGCCGGATCTGCGATCGCCAAATCGATTCCATCCACCAACACTTGGCCGTGTTGGGGCACATAGAGGCGCTGCAACAACCGGGCTAGGGTGGATTTACCTGAGCCGGACGGACCTGTGATGCCGACGAATTCGCCGGGATGAATTTCGATGTTGAGGTTGCGTAACACCTCCTGACCATCCTTGTCATAGCGAAAGCGCACGCCCTTGAAGCTCACTCCTCCCTGTAACTTGGGTACGGAGGCCAGGCCGCCATTGCCACTTTCCCCCTCCTCATCAAGAATGTCGCCAATCCTGCGCATTGAGATCAGGGTGTGCTGGAAATCCTGACAGATCTGGGCCAGACGCAGAATCGGTTGGGTCACGTGTTCTGAAAGCATGTTGAAAGCCACCAGCTCCCCTGGGCTGAGTTTGCCCTCCATGACCAGAGTAACGCCCCACCACAGCAGCAGGGCGGAGGTTAGCTTCTGGATTAGGTCGATCCCCTGACCGGCCAGAATCCCTACCACTTTGGCGCGGAATGAGGCGCGGACGAAAGCGGATAGCTGCCGCTCCCAGCGGTGTAGGAAGCCGGCTTCGGTGGCGCTGGTTTTGATGGTTTCGATGCCGGTGACCGACTCGGTAAGGAAGGCGGTGTTGTCGGCCCCTAACTCGTATTCCCGTAATACCCGGGTACGCAGTATGGGTCCGATACATAGCCAGAACAGGAAGTAGAGCGCCAGGGAACCGAGTACCAGCCAGGTTAGCTCGGTGGCGTAGAGGAACATCACGGCTACAAACAGGCCAACAAAGGCCAGATCCAGTACCATAGTCAGCGCCGAACCGGTGAGGAATTGACGGATCTGGTTCATCTCGCGCACCCGGGCGATGATCTCTCCGGTCTGACGTTGCTGGAAATAGCTCATAGGCAGGGATGTTAGGTGCTGATAAAGGCGGCTGGAAAGCTCGGAGTTGACCTTGCTGGCGAGGTTGGCGAATAGCCAGGAACGAAGGAATCCATAGACTGGCTCGAACAAAGCTAGGGTCAACATGGCGATTCCTAGCACTTGCAGGCTAGATAGACTACGGCTGACCAGCACCCGATCGATCACGTTTTCGAACAGTATGGGTGTCACCAAGGCGATCACTTGTAGCATCAGAGACACTAAGATCACGCTCCTGAACTGGCTGACATGCTTACGGATGGAAGGCACGAACCAGCCGAAGCCAAATCTCTGCCGTTTCGGCGGTTCGGTCGCCTCTGCCAGCAGCACAGCGCCGCCTTGCCAATGGCTAGCGAGGACGGACCGGGGATAGCGACATGTCTTGCTCGCGCTTGGCTGGTACAAGGTAACTAACTCGCCCTCGACTTTTTCTAGCACCAGCCAGCCCTGTTCCGTATCCAGCAGGATAGGAAGAGGCAGAGTGTTGAGACGGCTCATATCTGTGGTGATGTGGCGTGCCCTCAGGCCGATCCACTGGGCGCAGCGACACAGGTCCTGGCTGTTCGAAACCCCTTGGGCGCGTCCGAGACGGTGGCTCAGTTGTTCCGGTTCCACCGCCAAGTTGAAATGGCGGGCGGCATGAGTCAGAGCCAGTAGGCCGCCATCCGTTACAGCCTTGGATTTGTCGACGATGATCGGTTCCGACAGAATAGATTCGATGGTTGACATTATCGTTCCCTCAATGCTTCAGACTGGTACTGTTGCAGTGGGCTGAGTAGGTAGTTGATCACCCGTCGATCACCGGTGCGGATTTCCGCGGTGATACTCATGCCTGCCTGTAGCGGTACCTCATGTTCGTCCACTGCGATGGAGGAGCGTTCCATCCGGATCTGTGCGGGGAATACCAAGCCTAGTTGTTCATCCTTGACCGCATCTTTGGAGACGTGGGCGACCTTACCCCGTATAGTGCCATAGCGGGTATAGGGAAATGAGTCGACTTTAATCTCCACCGGCTGGCCCGCGTGCACGAACCCCACATCTTTGTTCAACACCATCACCTCGGCCTCCAGGGGGGTATCATCGGGCACGATCACCATTAGCTGTTGGGCCGATTGCACTACGCCTCCCAGCGTGTGGATCGCTAACTGTTGCACCACGCCGTCGACCGGCGCCCGCAGGCTCTGTAACCGCTGTTTTTCGCCGGCCTTTATCAATTGCTGTGTCATGACCGCGACGGCGGTTTGAGCTTCGTTCAACTGGTCGTAGTATTCCCGGCGGGTCTTGGTCAGGTAGCGGTTCCGGCTCTCCTCTAGTACCTGATATTGCGCCTTGAGGACGGCCAACTCGGCGTACTGTTGAGAAAGGATGCGTTCGATCTCTAGTTTCTCCTTCTCCTGTTCTAGTAGCTCGACTTTTGGCAGTAGCTTGTTGGCGGCTAGGGTACGACGAGCCTCAAGACGCACTTTGATATTGGTTAGTAGTTTCTCCAGCTCAGTGATATCGGCGTTACGCGCACTCTGGTTCGCTTGGTTGACGTTCATCTCTCCATCCAGACTTTCTAAATTGGCGACCATCTCTTTCCAGATGCTGACCAAGTGCTCTCTAGCTAGCTCGACCTGTGCCTGCGGTATACTTTCCTGTACGGCGAAATGCTCAGTAGGGGTTTCGGTTAGCAGGGCCTGTAGTCTGGCCAGCTCCAACCGCTTGAAGTTTAGTTGCTCCTGCCGCTCTTTCAGCTCGGCCTCGACTCCTATGGGGTTGAGTTTGATCAGCACATCCCCGGCCTTAACCTTTTGTCCGTCACGTACATGAATCGCCACAATCTCGCCGGGTTCAAGGGACTGGATCACCTTAGAGTGGCTGGACACTAGCAGCCGGCCTGTGGCGTTGGCATGGATATCTAGGCGACCGACAATGGACCAGAGTAGAACTACCAGCAGAAATAGGGTCAATGCTATCGCTGTGCGCCTTGCCCAAGGAGCGGGAGGGCGTTCAACGATCTCCAGATAGCCGGGCTGAAATTCGTACTCGTCGCGGGTGCGTTTCATCGCTTTAGGAGCGTTACGCTCCCGACGCCAGGCCAGGAGGACGGTTTTTAGGTGTTTCTTGAACGACATCATGCCGTCTCCTTTCGTAATTCTTGCTGCATTTGCCACAATCTGGCGTAGCAGCCTCCCTTAGCCAGCAACTGGTGATGGTTGCCTGATTCGGTGATGAGGCCCTGTTCCAAAGTAATGATGCGGTCGCAGTGACGCACCGTGGACAGGCGGTGGGCAATGATGATGACGGTGCGCCCTAGAGCGATCTCGGCCATGTTGGCTTGGATCAGCGCCTGGGATTCGTCATCAAGGGCGCTGGTCGCTTCGTCGAAGATCAATATTTTGGGATTAGCCATCAGCGCGCGGGCGATGGCAATGCGCTGGCGCTGTCCTCCCGATAGGGAGCTGCCAGCCTCGGCCAGAACCGTGTCATAACCCAGAGGTAGTTGCAGGATAAAGTCATGTGCGCCTGCCAGTTTAGCGACTGTCATCACCTTCTCCAGCGAGGCGGAAGGATCTTTGAGTGCTATGTTGTGGCGCACGCTACGGTTGAACAGATAGTTCTCCTGTAGTACCACCCCAATCTGGCCGCGTAGGTAGCCGGGATCTAGCTGGTGTAGAGGAATGCCGTCGATTAAGATCTCCCCTTCGTCCGGAGCGTAGAGCTTCTGTAATAAGCAGGTCAGCGTACTCTTACCCGAACCGGAAGGGCCGACTATACCTAAGTTCTCGCCGGATTTGATATGCAGGGTAACACCCCGCAACACTGGGGCTTGATGGGGCTGGTAGCGGAACATTAGGTTGCGTATTTGTAGATCGCCAGAGAGTGGTTGTTGAGGACGGATGTTCCCCTGCTCCTGCTCGACGGGCAGGTTGAGTATGTCGCCGAGCTTATCGACAGCGACCCGGGTTTGGACAAACTGTTGCCACAGGTCGATGAGTTTGGCGATGGGTTGGTTGATGTGGGATACCATCATGTTGAAAGCGATCAGTTGGCCTATGGTGAGTTCCAGAGAGATCACCATGTTGGCGCCCAGCCAGATGATCCCGACGCCGGTCGTCTTCTGTAGCAGCATAACCCCGTGGCTGATGAAGCTGTTGAGGGTCTGAGTGCGGAAACCGGCTTCGACCATGTTCGCGGTCTGGGATTCCCAGCGCCGTTGCATCCTAGGTTCTACCGCCAGGCTCTTGATGGTTTCAGCGCCGCTGACGGACTCGTTTAGGAATGAGGTATTGAGGGCTGCCGTTTGGAACTGTTGTTCGATGCGCTGTTGCAGTGGTTTGGAGCTCAGCCAAGCTAGCAGAAAATAGAGTGGCAACACCGCCAGTACCACACAGGTTAGGGACGGCGATAGCCAGGCCATTACCCCGAAGAAGACAAAGGCGGAGGCTAGGTCCACGCACAGGGTTAGCATGGAGCCGGTCAGGAAGTCACGAATGTTGTCGAGCTCTTGCACTCGGGTGATGATAGCGCCTACCTGACGGTGTTTGAAGTAGAGAAGGGGCAGGCCGAGTAGGTGCCGGAACAGCTTGATCCCCAAGGTGATATCGATGCGGTTGGCGGTGTGGGCAAAAAGATATTCGCGCAGCCCCCGGAGCACCACTTCGAACAGCCCAACCACCACCAGCACGATTACCAGTACGTCCAGGGTGGACAGCGCTTTGTGTACCAATACTTTGTCCATCACCACTTGGAAAAACAGGGGGGTGACTAGGGCAAGTAATTGAAGCATTAGGGAAAAAAGCAGCACCTCGCCGAGGAGGCGGCGATGGTGGATAAACGCGGGTATAAACCAAGAGACATCGAACCTGAGGGAAGCTTCCCCTAACCGGATCACCTCCCCGCTCCATCTGGCTTCTAGCTCGTTGATGGGGAGTATTTCGGGTGAAACGGCATGAGGAGATTGGATCAGGGCCTGATCAGTGGAAAGGCGAGCTAATACAACAAATCCTCCCTGTTTGTCGCGAAAGGCCAGAGGCAGGAGCTTGGGAGTTAATCTGGAGAATTTTAAGCGGCACAATGCCAGATCAACATCATGTGCCTTGCCGTACTCTTTTATTGCAGGTTTCAGTTTGCCGTGAGAGAGCAAAGGCTGTGGTTCCTGAGCCTCACCTTTAGCTAATTGTAATAATAATCGGCAGCAGTTAAGAGCGGATGGCAATGTATCGGCATTGCCGGATATATTTTCCCTATTCATTATAATTTTCCCTCACGTGATACCGTTCTCACGTTATTGGCATAAAAAAAATCTCTCCGCAAGATGATGTATTGCAGAGTCAATTAATAATAATCTGTATTAATAGCACGGGCTTTAATTCGACTATATGTCATTTCCATAGGTGGGTGCAAGTTAAAGCTAATGAAAGTTGCGATTAATTAATTGATATTATATTAAAAAATAGGAATGAAAATAAAATATCTCATTTTGGATCATAAGATGAATTATTTATTTCATTGCGGGAAAAGTAGTGTCAAAAAATTGTTAATTTATCGTTGCTAATATTTCGTTATTAATCGGGCTATGGTATTCATCATCTGAATATATTGAATTGATATTAAGTATGTCGGTTTTTATTTTTTATGGAGAGTGAAAATTAAGGGGGAAATATTGGTGATGGCTGTCAGGAATGACCATTTTCAAATTT
Source organism: Photorhabdus hainanensis (assembly GCF_018448965.1). Taxonomy (NCBI): domain Bacteria; kingdom Pseudomonadati; phylum Pseudomonadota; class Gammaproteobacteria; order Enterobacterales; family Morganellaceae; genus Photorhabdus; species Photorhabdus hainanensis. The sequence continues at coordinate 108,209 of NZ_RCWD01000019.1, forward strand.
CTAATAAATTCGTTGAGGTCGTAAATGCCCCTTTGCCGCTAACTCAGAACGTAAAGAATATTCTCTTGGTGTGATTCATTCAGGTGTGAACGCCTTGCTGCTTTGCAACCATCTCAGTGACTTTTCGAAACAAATAATTAAAAGTGAATATGAAAGTTAGCTTTAGAGTTCCATACTACAGTATATCAATTTGACAAGATTTACTGGGATAGAATACAGGAAGAGTACGTAAAAGATTCACAAGAAGTTATTAACGACCTTGTGCATGAAATTAAAGCTAAAAATGAGTGGGTTGTTGAAGGGGCCTATGACAAACGTTTAATTCCTTTTCTTAAAGAATGTTCATTAATCATTAGATTTAAAGTTCTGTACTGGATTTGCACTATACGTATAGTCAAACGATTTTTATTATCAAAGTTAGCAAGAACACGACCTAAAGAGACATTTTATAACATTCTAGAGCTATTACGTTTTGCTAAACAGTTCGATAATTGTTTAGATAATTTCTTTAATATTCATCCAGAGTTTGTATCTAAGATCGTTATTGTGAGCGATAGTCGTTCATGTATTGATAAAATTAAAAGACATCTAATGTAATGTGAATAAAACTAGTTTTATAACTCTCTCTCAGTAAGATGCTCCCTGAGTAGTTGAAAAGCATCAGTATTGTTATTCTGTTGGTTGAAAAGGTACTTATGTCCTTCAGTTAACTGACTGTAGAACTGCCCACTATCTGTTATTTTTAATATCTGCCAAAGATCAGACCAGCCTGTTTCATTACTGCGCTCTAAAGGAGAGAGAGAAATAGATAACCCTCTTGTAGTGCCTGAAAAAAAGACGACATTATTATTTTCCGTTCTGAGCGCCAAGTGATTGATGAAATAACACTCACGGTTATCTTTTCCTACTAATAGATTAATAATTCCCTGAATGCCTAACGAAGATAAAATGTATTTAGTATACAGTGAGGGGAAACCATTAAGGGCATCTATATGGAAGGTGCTGTCCTCAATAAAAACATAGGAAGAAGGGATGTGTGGAACCTGATTTAATTTAAATAGTAGGTTTTCTTGAGGATCATCAGTTTGTAACTCTTTAAAGTCGAAGCTTTTATGAACCAAGTTTATGTCAGCATGACTGGAAAAAATAGATTCGGCATAAGTGTATTTCTTTGAGTTAGACGTGTAAAAACAAAGGTTCATAATCAAGTCACAATTTCATCTATTTTATATTTGGCATGAAAACCGCTTAATCCAACAGAGAGCCACAATAAGCACTCATTCGCAGGCAGTTAAGTTTCTCAGTTTATTCCCTTTCACCGTATTATAATGTACTTAAAAGGTCAAGCCAGTACGCAAATTGTTGCCAATGCGAATTTATAAAATAACGTATTAGAGCAGACCTTCGACGATATGAACCGACCTGAATTGACGGCTGGACGTTTCCTTATCTGTGGTATTGGCGCAAAGGGACGGGCAGGAGAAACGGCTGGTTGCCTATGTGGTGGCGGAGGTCCATGAAGGGACTGGCTAATAGCCTGCGTACTCACTTGAGTGCTATTTTGCCTGACTATATGGTGCCGTCAGCTTTTGTGCGTCTGGAGTGCTTCCACTGGGTTATTTAATCAAGTTTTTTGTCATCGATAGTAATCTAATCTGATTTTGTTTTTTATTGATTTTCTTTGCTATATATAAAAATATATTTCATTGTTGTTTTCATAAATAATTAAGAATAATTAATGTAAAATATTGAAAATAGCCATATATTTTCCATTATTAATATTGACCAATATCATGTCTATATATTTCTCTGATATGTTGAAATTAAACTATAAATTAATAAATGTCGCAGGGCGTAAAGTAAATTACCGTGTAGAACGATTTACTTGGGGGATATTGTCTTGTAATGAATGATTCATTACATAGCTTATTGTTTTACCTGATTACCATCGAATCTCAGCTAGCTTGAGTAAATACTCAGGTATAGGTGCTGCCCGGATACATGAATAAATAAGCTGTTCGAATGTTTTTTTAAGGTTAAAGCGCCAATTGAACCTGAAACAGAATTCGGCAAGATAACGAGGTAAATACTTTTTGCTAATCGAATGATATGTTCCGCGTATCGAATTTTTTACATTACTTATCATTGTGTTAACCCACTGAAAATAAGGAAGCTTAACACT
>NZ_RCWD01000020.1:0-22862 GCF_018448965.1 Photorhabdus hainanensis
TGAAATAAACTCATGAATAGAAATGCCTTTTTGGAATTGAATCTGATTTTTAGCCATTTTCATTTACCTCCACACAGACTTATTTTAAGTATACGCCTATGGGAGCTGAATTTAAGTGATAATCAGGAAACATTAATTACTAAACTTAATGGAAATCATAAAAATACCATTGATAAACTATCACTTTTAACAATAAATAATGAAAGCAATAAAACATCACCAAGTAATTTATAAAACACTCATATTAACAACAAATTAAAAAAATATAACTCTACTGTCGCCATTTATATTTCTATTATTTTTCATATATAAACCATCAAATTCTTGTAATATTCAAAAAGTCAGCTAGGATAGTTAGCAATCAATATTAATTACTTTGCCGAATAATCACTTAGGATTTTAATCAATAAACTTGTTGATATAATTATCAAAATTCTAATAAAAAGAAAAAAAAGATTAATACACTATAAGAAAACAATATAAGAATAAGCACCAAATGTAATATCGGCAATATATATTTCAGAGATACAAAAGAATAAACAAAAGTTCTTTTACCACAACTAAGGACTATCACTATGACAACATCATCAACCATGCGAACTCCAGTCAAACTACCACCAATGCCATCGGAAAGCGAAGCCTCAAAAACATATAAATCAGCAGATATGGCACGCTCCTATCTAGAGGGAGATAACCTTATTTTTACTGACAAAGACGGCTTTAACAAAGCACTCAGAGATGGCTTTTTCCTCCTGAAAGCACCATCATATATGGATTTCGAACACGGCGATCGATTTGCATACCATTTCTTTGAACCCGCCACAGAAGGTGACCTTCGCCCCTATACGGGATTCAAATCATATACAACTTTTTCCAATAGCTACGAAGGTTATTTCGACAGAGAACATGATCAATGGGAACATTTCCGCCTCGAACGGGAACACTGGCGCCTCATGCCATCAGAGGTCGCAACACTAGGTCATCATATGGCACACATCGGTATATGCGTACTACGCTCCGTGTTAACTTATGTTGGCATTCCTCGCCGTGACTGGGAACTCATTACTAATGGTATTTCAGAAGGGCTAAGAAACCAGATGTTATCGTTTAACCACTTCCGATCAGAGAAAGCTACCCGAGGCTCTAAATTTCATCGGGATTCAGGATGGGTGACAGTTTTAAGATCAACTGAACGTGGCCTTCTTGCCTATATAAATGATGAGATTTTAGCTATTGATCCTGTTCCAGGATACCTGATCATTAACTTTGGTAGTTCGATCGAAGTACTGACAGAAAATTTAACCCCGAATGTTCGAGCCAATATACATGGCGTTGCTCGCACAGAAAGAAATAGGCAGCGCGATAGAATGTCATATGTCATGTTTTTAGTTAGCGATCTGGCTGGCAATGTCTACAAATATGGTCCCAACGGCCCCATCAAAGTTCAATCCGTTAAAGAGTTTGTTATCCAGGAAGCGAGTCGAACATACGATGATGATAATGATACTTTATAGATTGTTTTTTTTATAAAAACACCAGATACATTAAATCTATTTTTTTAACAACCTGTTTGCAACAAACTTCTCTCTATAAAACCGAAAGAGCAGGATGGGGTAAACAGGTTTTTCTACGCATTTTTATTAATATTATTGGTAAAAGTATCAGTAAATACGTATGTCCTTTATACCCGTCATCTTTCAAGTTGACTCTTTGTTGGCTGCATTCGCTCCCTTGTCGTCGCGATGCATCTGAAATCCATAGGATATATAAGCCAAAATAACTTCATGGACAGTTCAACTCGTAACAGAATGAAAATATCTGTCATTTATTCGGTACAGGAGAATTATGAAAAAACAGCATTAAACTGAATAAGATTCAACTAATTAACATTATAACACATAACAATCATATAAACTTTCTATCAGAAAAGCCTATCAACTTAATTTCCTACCGCATTTAATCTAAAAAATTTAGATTCAATTTACGCATATATCAATGAAATATCTTTTATTAAACAAACAACTAGATAAAATAAATCATTTACTATCTTACTCAACATCAATAATTACAACAAAACTAATAACAACTCCATAAAAACTTCACCATAAATCATAACAAAATAACAAAATGATTTATAAGATTTTCATGATTAAAACTTTTATGATAAAAAACAAATCGTATTTTTCATTGTAGCCATTTGCATTTTAATTCTTTCCATGCCATATATTAATCACATAGATAAGAAACATTAATTAGCAAATGCATATGTGACGAGATTGTCATCTATAGCTATGATAAATAATTATAACATCATCTCTTTTCTCATGGATTGTCAATATTGAGTGAAGATAGGTTTAATCTTGGTATCCATATTGGGTCAAGAAGAGATCAATATGGCAAAAATAGCGCTTTAACACTAGTTAAAACATTCCTCAATTTTCAAAAGAGGAAAACTGATGCAATGATTTATACCCTATGGATTTCAAGATACATCGCGACGGCAAGGGAGCGAATCCCCGGGAGCATAGAGAACTATGTGACCGGGGTGAGTGAGCGCAGCCAACAAAGAGGTAACTTGAAAGATGACGGGTATAAAAGTCGGAAACATCAACAGCTCTTTTACCATCTTATTCAAGGGCCATAATCATGAAAACCTCATCAACAATGAGAACTCTAGTTAAACTACCACCAATGCCATCCGAAATAACCGCAGCAAAAACTTATAAATCAGCAAACATAGCGCGATCCCACCTAAAAGGAGACGACCTTGTTTTTATTGATGATGATGGTTTTGACCGAGCTATTCGACATGGCTTTTTCCTCTTGGAGGTTCCATCCTATATAGATTTTGAACACGGGGATCGATTTGCATACCACTTCTTTGAACCTGCGACAGAAGGCGACCTTCGTCCTTATACGGGCTTCAAATCATGCACATTTTCCAACGGTTACGAAGGTTATTTCGATAGAGAATATGCTCAATGGGAAAATCTCTATCTCGAACGAGCGCACTGGAACTTAATTCCGACCGAGGTCGCGACACTTGGTCATCGCATGGCGCATATAGGCACATGTATATTACGCTCAGTGCTAAATTATGTTGGTATTCCTCACAGTGACTGGGAATTAGTTACAGGTGGTCTTTCAGAGGGAAAAGGCCACCTGATGTTGGGGTTTAATCACTACCGATCAGAGAAAGCGACCCAAGGCTCCAAATTTCATCGAGATATAGGATGGATAACAATTCTAAGAACAACTGAACGTGGGTTATTGGCTTATATAGATGATGAACTTTTGGCTATCGATCCTGTTCCTGGCTACTTAATCATTAACTTTGGCAGTTCAATCGAAGTGCTAACAGAAAATTTAACGAAAACTGTTCGGGCCAATATACATGGCGTCGTTCGCACAGAACGGAATGGACAGCGGGATAGAATGTCCTATGTGATGCTTTTAGACAATGCCCCGACTAGTAATATCTACAAATATGGTCCCAACGGCCCGATTAAGATTCAATCCGTCCAAGAATTTGCTGTTCAAGAAATTAGTCGGACGTATGATAATAATGATATTTTATAAATCTCAAACATCGTATTATGAATATAAATGATAGATGTAAATAGAAATCCATCAAACGATAAAACGGCGGGCTTCCAACACAATTAATAAATTTAGTCATATAGTAAAAGATGGCTTGTTATGCCAATCATAACCTGTTTGCAACAAACTTTTCTCTATCTAAAACCTGGAGAATAGGAATAAGTGTAAACAGGTTTTTCCTCATGACCTCGATTGACAATAGCTTTGGTAAAATATCAACGAATACATATATCCTTAATAAACATGAAAAATCTTTAATTCTTTATAATAGACTTTAAAGAGTCTTTAAATAAAATTATATTGTTAACCATATTATCTCCTCATTTCTTTAAGTTATCCATTACGAGAAAATTATGAAATGTCAGCATATATAACAATTATATAAATGTAGATATTTTCTGCACAATAAATCGGGGTCATAACGCAGATTTGAGCTGACAGATACCTTTATACCGGTGCCTGTCAGGTTAAATCGGTATGCAAACCTCGATCCCTCTCGGACTCACCAAATCGTCAGACATATGAGAATGGATTTTTAATAACCAAGCTGTCTTCCAACATCTGCCCGTGATTCATGTCTTCACTATAGAGCGCCCGACAACCTGCGATGACCGCAGCCGCCACAATACAAGAATCGTAGAATGACAAGTGATAACGCTCTGCAATAAACCTAGCTCGGTCATGAACTTCAACCGTAAGAGGCACGATTTTGCAAAAACTACGTACAATATCGAGGAACTCCGCTATCTCTTCCCAACTCATCTTAAGTTTACGCACACACACGTGCGCCACTTCGTTGAGCACCTGTACACTAATGACCGGATTCGCCTTCAGCAGCGCTTCGGCACTATCGGCCTTGGCCACGTCTTGGGACAGCAGGTACAGCACCACATTGCTGTCGATGAAACCGCAAGACTTAGCCCCTGTCATTCGCTTCATCTCTACTGAACTTGAAATCTGCCGGCAACTTACCGCGGAATGTCCGAAGACGCTCCAACAACACCTCAGATCCAGGCTTCTTGCGTACCGCGAAGGTACGCGGATCATCCACTACAATCTCAATATCATCACCTTCACGCAATTCCAGAATTTCAACTAAACTAGCCGGCAAACGTATGGCAAGGCTGTTACCCCATTTTGCTACTTGCATGACATTACCTCCTTAGATATACATTTTTATTGTATATCCATTCTTGCAAAATACAAGCTTAACCAAATGCATCTCCCCCGAATACGGGGAAGATTTTTACCAAACTTCCTGTAGCTGAAAAATGCATACAAGGGATAATCGCCGTTCTTATATCCGGTATCCGACATATAATCCGATAAATTAATTCCTTGCTCGCTTTCTTTATCGGGTATATTACTAATCAGCTTCCTCCCCTCCTTTGCAATTCCTAACACTTTCACATCAGCCTAATCTGGTCTGCCCTCCTTATATGTATTTCACAACAGCTTTTCTACACCATGACTCATCACGCTTTACCACAAGAAATATACGAACATTTATCTACATATGGAGTTAAATCGATCTTATGAACAAAAAAGCACAATATTCATTCACTTTGGAACAGAGTACAAAACACACGTTTTTATTTATCCTTTCAGTCACTGTATTCTTCGTTGGCGCAACCGAATTCATGTTGTCATCCATGCTTACCCCTCTTGCAGTAGCCTTCGGGACAACGGCGGTCGGAGCATCCTGGCTGGTATCCAGCTATGCATTTTCCTACGCTCTGGCAGCACCTATATTTGGGTATTTTGCAGATCGTATTAACAGAAGCAGATTACTTCTGATTTCTCTGCTGTTTTTCGCCGCAGATGGTCTGGCTATCATTCTTGCTCCCACTCTTAATATCGCAATCACGCTGCGAATTTTTGGCGGTATAGCATCAGCGGTAATCATCCCCACCGTATTTGCCTTGATCGCCGATATCATTCCTTATAATCGCCAAGCCGGAGCAATGGGCGTCGTTATGCTCGGTATGACTTTTGGCATTGCATTCGGTCCAGCTTTAGCCGGGATACTGACAGATTTAATAAATTGGCAGGCACCATTTTTATTTACCTCATTCGGCTGTGTCGTTACATTCATCATTGGGATCTACTGCCTTCCATCAAAAACCGTACTCCTAAAGCCAACAAACCAGCGCTTAGTCTGGTTTCGGCAATGGTCGGTTGTCAGGCCGCTCATTGCAAAAGGGGCCTGGAATGGCGCCGGCGTCTCTGCTTTTCTTTTGTCTGGAGAAGTCTTACGTCAACGGTACGGATTTGGCCCCACTGAAATCGGTTTGACTGTCGCTGCCTTTGGTGTTGGCTTGGGATTAGGTAATCTATCCGCCGGTTGGCTCCGTAAGCTTTGCGGTCGCGAAGAAGTGACTTTGGTCTTCGTCAGTTTGCTACTGACTGGAGTGATCTCTATTTTTATGCTGGTTCCGCTTACGCTCTTCGGTTCTCTAGGATGTTTGATATTCTGGGGTGCCGCACTGGGCGTTGGAGCGCCTGCAAGTACCGTCGTTTTGGCAACACGAGCAGGCTCTAACAAAGGTATGGTTCTGGCCTTTGCAGAAACATTCAATAATCTGGGAATTTTGTGCTTAGTGCCATTAGTTACTATTGGGTTAATCGTAGGAGGTTCAAGCACAGCAATGGCCGTGCTATCCGTCGGATTGGTCATCGGCCTGACATTGGCAATATTGGATTTCTGGCTGACGCGTTCGGCAAATCCTTCTCTATGAATCTTCGCCCTCTGGCTTTATTTCCCCACCTATATTTGATGGGGATATTGAATAGTTATTGTGTCCAGAGGGACATGAGTAAATTTTCAGTTATAACCAGAATAACCAAGCAAACAGAGAGATAATAACGATGCAGGCAATATTCAGCACCATGCCCACTCTGACCATTTCAGTCTGTTTAATATGACCGGAGCTGAAAACAATCGCATTAGGTGGGGTGGCAACCGGCAACATAAAGGCACAGGACGCCCCGAATCCGATAATGAGCGTCAGCGTCATTACCGGCATGCCCAACGCTTCCGCAACGGTTGCGAATATCGGTACCAGCAAAGCTGCGCTGGCTGTATTACTGGTAAATTCAGTCAGGAAGATAATAAATGCAGCTACCGCAATAATAATCACAAACCAGTGGCTTGCGCCAAAAGTAGCAGCCATACCATTCGCCATGATTTCACTAGCACCTGAGTTTTTCAAAATAGCGCTTAAAGTCAGACCACCGCCAAACAGCATCAACACACCCCACTCGGTGTTATTTTGAATCTGGGACCAACTCGCCACCCCCGTTATACCAATCAGAACGGCAGCACTGACAGCAATAATGGTATCCAGATCTTTCACGCCCCCTAAGGCAGAACTGATAACCGTACTAAAGATCCAACAAAATACGGTTAATAGAAAGATCAGCATGGTCATTAGACGCTTACCAGTCCAATCCAGTTTTTCCAGCTTCATATCGAATTTATGATTCAAATTCGGGCGCAGCATCAAATACATAACACCAACCATCATTGGCATCAGAATAACCACCAACGGAACCCCAAACTTCATCCAATTGAAGAAATCGATGCCCAGTTGAGCCGCTGCAATCGCGTTTGGCGGGCTACCAACCAACGTACCTAAACCACCAATACTTGCGCTATAAGCCACCCCCAACAGCACAAATACAAATGTATGGCGCTCAGAACGCGCATCCAGATTGGACAAAATACCCAAGACTAATGGCAGCATCATCGCGGCAGTCGCGGTGTTACTGATCCACATGGAAAGGCCAGCCGTCACACCAAACAACAACATCACCGCTACAGACAAACGTCCGCGGGCAATCATCAGCAAACGGTTCGCAATCAGTCTGTCCAGTCCTTGGATGTGAAGCGCGGTTGCCAGAGCAAAACCACCAAAAAACAGGAAGATGATGGGATTAGCAAAAGATTTCAGCGCATCTCCCGTATTCATCAATCCCATACCAACTGCCAGAATGGGAATACATAATGCAGTAATAGTGACGTGAATAGCTTCGGTAAGCCACAGTACGCCAACAAATACCATTAGCGCTAAACCCGCATTAGCTTTTTCACTAAACGGCAATGTATTAAGTAGAATAAATAGTAATACAACATCAGCAGCCAGAATAATTAAGCCTCTTTTATTAGAAAAATTTAGCTTCATGGCTGGTGTTAAAGATTCAGAAGCATCCATTGGCGACTCCATTAGCGCCGGTGATATCTGATCCACCATTGCTACAATTGTTAAAAAAATACAAGGCGTGTGAATATAAGGAGTCTTCAGTAAGAAGCAAATGCAGTTCTTTGAATTTTGGGATCTAAAGCGCAAGAACCAACCAATTAAATCATGAAAGACGGTATTTTATACAAATTTTCGTTGTTATATCACATTATTACACCTTTATAGGTATAGGAAACCGTTATATTTTATGCCGTTTGTTGGCACAAAAGCAGGTGAGTTTTACTTCTCCTAAAATTGCTAATAAACCCATTTAAAAAACGAGAGAGTGTTTTAGCATCAACGATGATTAAAAATCTGGCGAATTAATTTACCGGCAAGGTTATAGGTTCGACGGGTATTTAAACATCAATAAGACCATTTTTTCATTTTTCACCGATAGCTTTTTGATGGTAGGTTTTAAACTGTTATTAAAAACCACTATTTAAACTTCTGATTTTAATCGTAAAAAATTTTAACCGTTTTTTTAAACTTAATAGTTTTTTTCATTTCCTGAACCCTATTTAACTTAACCGTTTTCATTAAACTGACACCTAGTTTTTCCTTCTGCTATATTTTATTTTTTAGATTTAAAACCAGAGAGGGTAACAGGTATGCTAATGATATTAAGACAATCCTCATTCCTTTAATCATTTTTAATGTGATTAAATAAATTTTTTATTCCTTTTTTCACAGCTAATCCCGGTTAACTTAAAAGCTTATCAGCTTTCTTTAATGATTGTTCCTGATTTCCGGTAAACCTCTTGCAACCATACAAAATCTTTTATTTGAGAAAGTTTTCTTAATCGGTTTAATCCTGTTAAATGTTTTGATATAACCTCATACTCCTGTTATTAGATTAATGCAGCCTATTTGGTCACTTTATTAATCAAATTAAAACCTGTTTTCTCTTCCAATGTCTGTATAGCATCGAATTTTCACCTACTTTGAAAAATCCTTAATCACCTTTTTTATCTTTAATGATTAAAGTTTTTACCTGTTTTTTCACAATACGCTTGTCTTTTTCCCAGATTTTAAAATCATTTTGATAGATAAAGAACGGATTTTCTTAACTCTGTTTAATCACTTTCAGATAAAGCATAATTACTCTTACTTGAATAAGTGAAAATTTCTATAATCCTTTGCTTTTAAATGGCACGAAAAGCGATACATAATTATTCATTGCATCGTAAAAGTGATAACCTTACATGGAGTTTTTTACTGTTTTACTGTTTTACTGTTTTACTGTTTTACTGTTTTACTGTTTTACTGTTTTACTGTTTTACTGTTTTACTGTTTAATTATGATAGGTGAAATTATGAATGATAAAACTATGAGTTTCTCTGTAAACAAAGATCTGGATGTTCATTCAAAAAGCTTTGACGCTTTCATTTCATATATGGAAAACAGCAACGATTTTTGGATCATAAAAGACAGCGAATCTCGATTCGTTTATGCTAATGATGTTACTCATTATTACTGCAACCTACCTAAAGGTTTTAATATGGAAGGCAGGCTTGATATTGAATGTCCAGGACCGTGGGTTGATTTTGTAGATGTTATACAAGCTAACGATAGAAACGTAATGACTAGTCAAAAGACCATTCCGGTACTAAATACCTTCATTTATGGTGGAAGACAAAAAATAATCCAACCACTTCTAGTCAATATTACCCCCCTAATGAAGGATGGGAAATGCATTGGGGTTGTTGGTCACGGTAAAAAACTTGAAATTTATTCCATGTACCATTTTGAAAACAACAGGCATCCTGACTCATTAACTTTTGGCAAACCAACTGATTTATTTACTGATAGAGAGTTCGATATAGTATTTTTTGCTTTGCAATCACTAAGCGCTAAAGATATAGCTAAAAAATTAGGTATTTCATATAGAACGGTACAAAGCAGGCTACATATCATTTACCAGAAAATAGGGATAAATTCATTAAGCCAGTTAAAAGAATATTGTAGAGGTAAGGGATATGATAACTATGCTCCTACCCGATTTATTAACCCTAATCCCTATATTCCTCTGGCATAACAATGCACAACATTCCTGCCGTCACTATGCCATTAGGGTTCTGTCTAAACAGAACCCTATGCTCCGACCAAAACTCGCTTAATAATGCAAAAAGCAGTTATGTGAGACACCTCACATGGAAGTTCTTACAGTTTAATTATGATAGGCGAAATTATGAATGATAAAACTATGAGTTTCTCTGTAAACAAAGATCTGGATGTTCATTCAAAAAGCTTTGATGCTTTCATATCGTATATGGAGAACTGTAATGAGTTCTGGTACATAAAAGATAAGGAATCGAGATTTATCTATATGAATGATTATGGACTTCATCATAGTGGACTACCCAAAGGGTTTAATGTTGAAGGTAAACTGGATAGTGAGTGTCCGGTTTATTGGTCTGAGGTTGCTGATATCATTCAATCTAATGACCGTAGAGTGATGGATGAAAAAAAAGTCATTCCTACTTTGATTACATTTATGTATGGTGGCAGGGATAAAATTATTCAACCATTTATAGCGGATGTCACGCCTTTGATAAAAGATGGAGAATCGATTGGCGTAGTAGGCAGAGCTAGAAAGCTAGAAATTTTTTCAATGTATCATATGGAAATTAATAAACCTCCTGAATCACTATCATTTGGCAATCCAACTGAGATTTTTACAGATAGAGAGTTCGATATAGTATTTTTTGCGTTGCAATCACTAAGCGCTAAAGATATCGCTAAAAAATTAGGTATCACGTATAGAACGGTACAAAGTAGGTTACAATTTATTTATCAAAAAATAGGGATAAATTCATTAAGCCAGTTAAAAGAATATTGCAGAGGTAAAGGGTATGATAACTATGCTCCTACCCGATTTATTAACACGAATCCCTATATACCTCTGGCATAACAATGCACAACATTTCTGCCGTCACTATGCCATTAGGGTTCTGTCTAAACAGAACTCTATGCTCCGACCTAAACTCGCTTAACAGCGCGAAAAGCAGTTATGTGGGATATCTCACATGGAAGTTCTTACAGTTTAATTATGATGGGTGAAATTATGAAAGATAACACGATGAGTTTCTCTGTAAACAAAGATCTGGATGTTCATTCAAAAAGCTTTGATGCTTTCATTTCATACATGGAAAACAGCAACGATCTTTGGATTATAAAAGACAGCGAATCTCGGTTCGTCTATGCTAATGATGTTGCACTCTATTACAGCGATCTTCCTAAGGGTTTTAACATAGAAGGTAGACTTGATAGTGAATGTCCAGCTCCGTGGTCTGAGGTTGCAGATATTATACAAGCTAACGATAAAAACGTAATGACCAGTCAAAAGACCATTCCGGTACTAAATACCTTCACTTATGGAAAGAGAGAAAAAATGATCCAACCATTTTTAGCCGATCTTACACCGTTAATGAAGGACGGAAAATGCATTGGGGTTGTTGGTCACGGTAAAAAACTTGAAATTTATTCCATGTACCATTTTGAAAACAACAGGCATCCTGACTCATTAACTTTTGGCAAACCAACTGATTTATTTACTGATAGAGAGTTCGATATAGTATTTTTTGCGTTGCAATCACTCAGTGCTAAAGATATAGCGAGAAAATTAGGTATTTCATATAGAACGATACAAAGTAGGTTACAATTTATTTACCAAAAAATAGGGATAAATTCATTAAGCCAGTTAAAAGAATATTGCAGGGGTAAGGGATATGATAATTACGCTCCTACCCGATTTATTAACCCGAATCCCTATATACCTCTAGTATAACAATGAACCGCACCGTTATCGTCATTACGCAATTAGGGTTCTGCCTGGCAGAGCCTTACACCTTGGTTTCTCTCACATTCCATCCAGCATATTTCATTTTGCAATTATTTATTAAAAAATGATTAATAATAAAAATTTTACACAATATAGAATATTAGCATATTGAAGGTGATTACAGGAAACTGCTCCTCTGTAAAATCATCCGCACCAAATAGGTGCCCAAAAACTCATAAATATAATTATCCATTGTGTTGTAAAAGTGATAATTTTACATGGGAGTTTTTACAATTTAATCATATAGGTGAAATTATGAAAGATAACACGATGAGTTTCTCTGTAAACAAGGATCTGGATGTTCATTCAAAAAGCTTTGACGCCTTTATATCATATATGGAAAACAGCAATGATATTTGGGCTATAAAAGATAACGAACATCGATTCATCTATGCCAACGATGCAATGATTTATTACAGCGGTCTTCCTAAAGGTTTTAATATAGAAGGGAGGCTTGATGGTGAGTGTCCAGCACCGTGGTCTGAGTTTGAAAATATTATACAAGCTAGTTGTGATGTTGTAATGACGAGTCAAAAAAACATTCCAGTATTAAACACCTTGACTTATGGTGGGAAACAAAAAATGATCCAACCATTTATGCTCAATGTTACCCCCCTAATGAAGGATGGGAAATGCATTGGGGTTGTTGGTCACGGTACAAAACTTGAAATTTATTCCATGTATCATTTTGAAAACAACATTCAGCCTGACTCATTAACTTTTGGCAAACCAACTGATTTATTTACTGATAGAGAGTTCGATATAGTATTTTTTGCATTACAATCGCTAAGCGCTAAAGACATAGCGAGAAAATTAGATATTACCTATAGAACGGTACAAAGCAGGCTACATATCATTTATCAGAAAATAGGAATAAATTCATTAAGCCAGTTAAAAGAATATTGCAGGGGTAAGGGATATGATAACTATGCTCCTACTCGATTTATTAACACGAATCCCTATATACCTCTAGTATAACAATGAACTACACATTCTATTAGGGTTCTGCTTGGCAGAACCTTAAGCCTTGTTTCTCTCACATTCTATCCAGCATATTTCACATTGCAATTATTCATTAAAAACATAATTAATAATAAAAATTTTACACAATATAGAATATTAGTATATTGAAGATGATTACAGGAAACTGCTCCTCTGTAAAATCATCCGCACCAAATAGGTGCCCAGAAACTCATAAATATAATTATCCATTGTGTCGTAAAAGTGATAATTTTACATGGAAGTTTTTACAGTTTAATCATGATAGGTGAAATTATGAAAGATAACACTATGAGTTTCTCTGTAAACAAAGATCTGGATGTTCATTCAAAAAGCTTTGACGCCTTCATTTCATATATGGAAAACAGCAACGATTTTTGGGCTATAAAAGACAGGGAACATCGATTCGTCTATGCCAATGATACTATGATTTATTACAGCGGTCTTCCTAAGGGTTTTAGCATAGAAGGGAGACTTGTTAGTGAGTGTCCAGCTCCGTGGTCTGAGCTTGAAGATATTGTACATGCTAGTGATGGCAATGTAATGACGAGTCAAAAGACCATTCCGGTACTAAACACCTTCATTTACGGCGGGAGAGAAAAAATAATCCAACCATTTTTGGTCAATGTTACACCACTAATGAAGGATGGAGAATGTATTGGGGTTGTGGGGCACGGTAAAAAACTTGAAATTTATTCCATGTATCATTTTGAAAACAACAGGCATCCTGAATCATTATCATTTGGCAACCCAACTGAGATTTTTACAGATAGAGAGTTCGATATAGTATTTTTCGCTTTGCAATCACTCAGTGCTAAAGATATAGCTAAAAAATTAGGTATTTCATATAGAACAGTACAAAGCAGGCTACATGTCATTTACCAGAAAATAGGGATAAATTCATTAAATCAGTTAAAAGAATATTGCAGGGGTAAAGGATATAATAACTATGCTCCTACCCGATTTATTAACCCTAATCCCTTTATACCTCTGGCATAACAATGCACAATATTTTTGCCGTCACTATGCCATTAGGGTTCTGTCTAAACAGAACTCTATGCTCCGACCTAAACTCGCTTAACAGCGCGAAAAGCAGTTATGTGGGATATCTCACATGGAAGTTCTTACAGTTTAATTATGATAGGTGAAATTATGAAAGATAACACGATGAGTTTCTCTGTAAACAAAGATCTGGATGTTCATTCAAAAAGCTTTGATGCTTTCATCTCATACATGGAAAACAGCAACGATTTTTGGGTTATAAAAGATAACGAATCTCGATTCGTCTATGCTAATAATATTATGCTTTATTACAGTGGCCTTCCCAAGGGTTTCAACATAGAAGGTAGACTTGATAGTGAATGTCCAGCACCGTGGTCTGAGTTTGAAGATATTATACAAGCTAACGATAAAAACGTAATGACAAGTCAAAAAACTATTCCGGTACTAAACACCTTCACTTATGGCGGGAGAGAAAAAATAATCCAACCATTTATGCTCGATGTTACACCTTTAATGAAAGATGGGAAATCCATTGGGGTTGTTGGACACGGCAAAAAACTTGAAATTTATTCCATGTACCATTTTGAAAACAACATTCACCCTGACTCATTAAATTTTGGCAAACCAACTGATTTATTTACTGATAGAGAGTTCGATATAGTATTTTTTGCGTTGCAATCGCTAAGCGCTAAAGATATAGCTAGAAAATTAGGCATCACATATAGAACGGTACAAAGCAGGCTACATATCATTTATCAGAAAATAGGGATAAATTCATTAAGCCAGTTAAAAGAATATTGCAGGGGTAAGGGGTATGATAACTATGCTCCTACCCGATTTATTAACCCGAATCCCTATATACCTTTAGCATAACAATTACAGCATCGCTGTCGTTACTATGTCGTTAGGGTTCTGCCAAGCAGAATCCTACTCCCCTCCCAAAAAGTTTTGTTTCATCCGCTTATGTAATACTACGCCTATCTGGTGATCCGTGAAATCAACAGCGATATAAAGAGGAATGCCCACATAATAAAATATTAAATAATTGATGCCGAAAAAAATTAATTATGGCAAACATTAAGACGTGACGTTAATAACTCTATTTTAATCTTATGATCATACCTGAAACTTTCCACAAAACACCAGAAAAGCTTCAGGTATTTAATCTCTTCTCATTGATTTTTTTTCGAGAAGTTTATTTTAATTCATTTTGAATATCTGCTTGGCCATATTTCGAAAGGCTCACAATCTAAAGCAGTAGCAATGAGCTGCTCACCTTTAGGCCACGGACGGTGCAAAGCATTTGATAAAGTGGATGATGCAAGCCCCGCTTCTCTTGAAATAGCAGATAACGACGTTCCCCGCTTTTTAAGCCCTGCAATAATATCAGCCGGGTGCCAGTCGTTTTTTACAATCATTCCTGATTCTCCTCTCAGTTTGGTTATTCAAGGTGCTATATTCATACTCTCTTCAAATTAATGTTTTTATATTGTTACAGCTTTTTCCCTGAGTCCGCACTAGTGCGGAATATTAAAAAACAACTGAACTAAAACGTTAAACCCCGCTAAGTACAGCCAAATATTCTCCGAATAGGAAAATGTTATATCTAACGTTCAAAAGTCATAAATGAACTTTAATTGTTAATAAATTCTCTTTTATAGATACTAGAATGTTTAAAAAGTTTAGTTATTTTGGGAAATGTTGGAAGAGCATTAAATACATTAATGAATGTCCTAAAAAACTCTTCAATTACGAGGAATAACGCTAAGTGACTGTCCCAGCTCAATCGATAATGTCGAAGCACGGGACTACAGAGATTCTGAATTTAACTACTTCATGGTCATCGAAAAATTGCTTGTACAACAGCAAAGCCAGTCGATAATTATCGACTGGCTGAATGACTGTTAACGTGCTTCATTCTGTGCCGTTAACCTGCCCTTAATGCGACAAAACCACCGTCCTCCCAATATTGCCACCATAAGTTCAAGAGAAGCTATTGCAGCTAGAGTTAGGATAAATAAAGTTTTGCCCGCGCCAACTAATATCCATCCACCGATTGCCGGAAATCCAAATATCCCCACAAAGTAGGCGACAACGAACCAAGTGAGAGCAGCATGACGATTCTCAAGCGCAGAGTCGTTTACTGCCCATGTTTGAATAACGGGATACACCAATCCATAGCCTATCCCCGTTAACATGGCCGCCACAACCTGGAACATAGGGTGAACCGGTACGCCTAGCAGGGCCAGAATGCCCATAATCAAGAATAACATCAGCGCGATGACTAATGGGGTACGGGGCATCGTCGATAAACGGCGAGCTAATAAAAGCCGCGACACAACCACGGTCGCCGCATGTACAGCAAAGAATGTACTTGCATTTGCTCGAGTCCCTTCAACCAGCGAACTCTGGAACGACATCATTCCAGAAAATACGCCGCCTCCCAACCCCACCATGATAATGGGACGGATCGCACTACTTGCAGCAATCTTGGTTATTTTTCTCACCCAAGGTCTCAGTGATAACTCCCGTTGACCATGCGGCTCCTTGATCCCAAAGGTCGCCAGAAGTAACGAGGCGAGGATGCCAATGACGCCAACAAAGAGAAACGTTGTTTGTATGGGCACTCCTGCCTGTTCAACCGCCGCGGCAAGGAGGATGGGACTACCGCAAATCCCAGCCATTTGAAACGCGCTGAAGCGAGTAAACCAGTGCCCCCTGTCAGCGTCAGTAACACGTTCCGACAATGCCATAGGCCCACTGATATAGAACATTCCCCAACCGAGTCCAATCAAGAACGCTGCGATACGCGGGATATAACTCAGTTCACCGCTGAAACCGCCTAAAAGAAAATATCCGCAAGACATCGCCAGCGCCGCGAGGGCTGCAAGGCGCGATGCTTCCAGTCGCCCGGCAAACCATCCAACCAAAGGAACGCCAATCAAGGTGCCGATCAAGGCCGCGCTAAGGGTCGTTCCAGTATCAATGTCACTCCCCCCTTGTGACCGAAAATACGCGGAAATAAGAAAGGTGGCGCCATATCCCCCCGCAGTGAACAGGGTTCCGAACAGGAGAAAAAGTGCCGACATTGTTCGCATGAGTCAAACTCCATCTTAATTATTACAGGACGCCGAATGGCTTTGGCGCCATCGACCTCAATTTATTCACCGCTTTTTGTAGACGTAGACAAACATACCGTATCTCGTCCTCGTCATTAAATCTGCCCAGTCCGAAGCGCACACTGGCTTGAGCCTGAGCATCGTTGAGTCCTATTGCTTTCAATACATGTGACGGCGCTCTGTTAGCGGATGTGCATGCAGACCCAGAGGACAACGCGACTTCGGAAAGCTCCAGCAAAAGCGAATCAGCATCCAAGCCGTTGAAGGAGACATTTAACAGGCCGGGAAGGCATTCGATGAGATGACCATTTATCCGAACGTCAGCCACATTATCGATAATATACGACCGAAGCAAATCCCTTAAATAACGTAATACCGTTCAGGCGGTGTACTTTATACTTCGGTGGTAATGGCTGGCTGGTTTGCAAAAGCGCAAGGGTTTTCATAATGATTTCTTGCGCTTTTTATTGTTGACGTACTTTTTGGCATCCTTTTTAAATCGGCTCTGATAAACGAAAATCAGCACTGTTACCAACCTAGATCACTTTTTAATTCATCAAGCGTGTTGGCACGGTGAACGCCTATCCCGTTCTCTAGATCATGAATTGCCTGTAACGTCTCGCTATTCGGTTGCAGCAACCCATCCGGCAGCCGACCTTCTGCGGCTAATCGATTAATAACCATACTTCACTTTTATATAGTAGTTGTTCCACTACCGGCAAAAGGATAAGAAACACTCAACACATCAAAACTGCCACGCAAAAAAGCCGCGCTCGTTTAAACTCTCACGAATTATCAGTGACCAACGCAATCCCACTGCAATGGCGTACCCGGCAATGGCAGCGTCGTTACCATCGATGAGTCTACCCAACTGCGGCGAGCAGCCTTTTTATTTTCGGGGCAACGTTAACAACGGCTCGTATGTTGGTTAAGGCATTAAGGAGGGTTTTACCCCTCCTGTTTAACTAATACTTACCAATTAAGCCTGACCTTTTACTTCTTTCAGACCATAGAAAGGAGCGCGATTACCCAAAGCTTCTTCAATACGGATCAACTGGTTGTATTTAGCAACGCGATCAGAACGGCTCATAGAACCGGTTTTGATTTGGCCTGCCGCGGTGCCTACTGCCAGATCAGCAATAGTCGCATCTTCTGTTTCACCGGAACGATGAGAAATGACCGCCGTGTAACCTGCGTCTTTTGCCATTTTAATCGCTGCCAGTGTTTCTGTCAGAGAACCAATCTGGTTGAATTTAATCAGAATGGAGTTAGCAATGCCTTTCTCAATACCTTCTTTCAGGATATTGGTATTGGTGACAAACAGGTCGTCGCCAACCAACTGGATTTTTTCGCCCAACACTTTTGTCTGGTAAGCAAAACCTTCCCAGTCAGATTCATTCAATCCATCTTCGATAGAAACAATCGGGTACTTTCTGGTCAAATCTTCCAGATAATGAGTGAACTCTTGAGAAGTGAAAGTCTTACCTTCACCTTTCAGTTCGTAGTTACCCGTTTCTGAGTTGTAGAATTCAGAAGCGGCGCAATCCATAGCCAAAGTGACATCTTTACCCAAAACATAACCGGCCTGTTCCACCGCTTCTTTAATAGCAGCTAGCGCAGCCGCGTTAGATTCCAGGTTAGGCGCATAGCCCCCTTCGTCACCAACCGCAGTGCTCATGCCTTTTGCTTTCAGAACCTTAGCCAAGCTATGGAAAACTTCAGAACCGATACGCACCGCCTCTTTCAACGTTTTTGCCCCAATCGGCTGAATCATAAATTCCTGGATATCAACGTTGTTATCCGCGTGTTCACCACCATTGATGATGTTCATCATCGGCAACGGCATAGAGAATTTACCCGGAGTGCCATTCAATTCAGCAATGTGCTCGTACAACGGCATGCCTTTCGCCGCCGCCGCCGCTTTAGCGTTAGCCAGAGAAACCGCCAGAATCGCGTTAGCACCGAATTTGGATTTATTTTCAGTACCATCCAAGTTGATCATGATTCTGTCGATGTTAGCCTGATCTTTAGCATCCTGACCGATAACTGCCTGTGCAATCGGGCCATTCACTGCATCAACAGCTTTCAATACACCTTTACCCATAAAACGGGATTTGTCACCGTCACGCAGTTCCAACGCTTCGCGAGAACCGGTAGACGCACCAGAGGGCGCAGCCGCTAAACCCACAAAACCCCCTTCCAGATGCACTTCTGCTTCTACGGTTGGGTTGCCACGGGAGTCAATGATTTCACGACCGATCACTTTAACGATTTTGGACATTAGGTTTTCCTCAGTACAAGTTACATTTCAGGTAAGTGACGGAATACTTCATACCGTCACTCACTGCACATCTTATTTGAGCTGGCCTTTCTGATATTTACCGGCGGCTTTAACAAAACCAGTAAATAACGGATGGCCATCACGAGGTGTGGAAGTAAATTCTGGGTGGAACTGACAAGCCACGAACCAAGGATGGTCTGGGATCTCAATAATTTCTACTAATTTATGGTCTACTGAACGACCCGCTACCCGAAGACCAGCATCTTCAATACGTTTCAGCAGTAAATTATTCACTTCATAGCGATGACGATGACGCTCAACAATCGTATCTGCCCCATACAAGGCGCGCACTAAGCTATCTTTTGTCAGGTGACATGGCTGACCACCCACACGCATCGTTCCACCAAGATCACTCTCTTCGCTACGCACTTCTAAATTACCGTCTTCATCACGCCATTCGGTGATCAGGCCAACAACCGGGTACCGGCAATCTGGCTCAAATTCTGTTGAGCTGGCTTTTTCCAAACCCGCAACATGGCGAGAAAACTCAATTAATGCCACCTGCATACCGAGACAGATCCCCAGATAAGGGATTTTGTTCTCACGCGCATAACGGGCTGTCATGATTTTGCCTTCCACACCACGACCACCGAAGCCGCCAGGAACCAGAATCGCATCCAGTCCCTTCAATAATTCAACACCACGAGTTTCAACATCCTGAGAATCAAGCAGCTTGATGTTAACCGTCAGACGATTCTTCAATCCACCGTGCTTCAATGCCTCAATCACGGATTTGTACGCATCAGGCAGTTCAACGTATTTACCCACCATCCCAATAGTGACTTCACCAGAAGGATTAGCTTCTTCGTAAATGACCTGCTCCCATTCGGACAAATTTGCTTCCGGGCAATCAAGGCTGAATCGTTTACAAATATAATCATCTAAGCCTTGAGATTTCAATAGCCCTGGGATTTTATAAATGGAATCAACGTCTTTTAGGGAGATAACCGCTTTCTCCGGCACATTACAGAAAAGTGCAATTTTTGCCCGTTCATTAGCAGGGATAACGCGATCTGAACGACAAATCAGAATATCCGGTTGAATACCGATAGAGAGTAGTTCTTTTACCGAGTGCTGAGTCGGTTTAGTTTTGACTTCGCCAGCCGCCGCCAGATAAGGCACCAGTGTCAGATGCAGATATAAAGTGTGTTCACGGCCAACTTCGACCGCCATTTGACGAATGGCTTCAAGGAATGGCAACGATTCGATATCACCGACAGTACCGCCAACTTCCACCAGCACCACATCATGACCTTCACCACCACTGATGATGCGATCTTTGATTTCATTGGTGATGTGAGGAATAACTTGAACGGTCGCCCCCAAATAGTCGCCACGGCGCTCTTTGCGCAGCACTTCGGAATAAACCCTCCCCGTCGTAAAGTTATTGCGGCGAGTCATTTTAGTGCGGATGAAACGCTCATAGTGACCTAAATCGAGATCAGTTTCAGCGCCGTCTTCGGTAACGAAGACCTCCCCGTGTTGGATTGGGCTCATCGTACCCGGATCGACATTGATGTACGGGTCCAGTTTCATAATCGTGACATTGAGTCCACGGGCTTCGAGTATAGCCGCCAAAGAGGCTGCGGCAATGCCTTTACCCAGAGAGGATACGACCCCGCCGGTCACAAAAATATAATTAGTTTTCATGCTGAACCTGAAAGTTTAGGTTTAAAGATGATGGATATAACCAGGACGGGAAAGCAGTATACCCGAACCTTAAATTCGCCACAAATAATCTGAACGCAAATTAAGGTACTTTTCCCGCATTTTGTTGTCCCACATTAACCCCATCTCTGCTTAAACATAGCCGATTCATTCGTTGTACGTGGATAACAACCCCTTTCATAGCATTGTCAATGTCAACATGAGCACAGACACAAACTTTATTTTCCATGAAGTCAATCGTGCCTGTTTATTCTCAATGTCGGATGATTTTATTGCTTTAATTGATTAAAAAACAGTATTATTGCTTCTATAGTGATCATTTCATCTAAATCACACTCAACCCAAAGGCCCCATTATAGGTAACAGTCGCTTATGATTTAAGGAGCGGTGCTATGATTATACTGACTCAGGAACAATTCGATAAAATTATTGATGCAGAGGACAATACTTATATTGAAAAAATCAGGCAATGCATTTTGTCAGAACATGCCGACTTGGTTGTGCATGAGGATGAGAAAAATTTGCATAAGCGGCTTAAAGAAGCCTATCGGTATTTAATCGAAGACCTGGGCTTTAAAGATAAAAAGCTGATTAAATCATACCTTTATTTAACGGCATTTAATCTTAATTTCCACGGTGTACCAGAAATCAAAAATGCCCTTGAAGCAGGAGAAAACCCGGAACAACAATACAAAGATATCTTGAGAATAATAGATAAATTGTTGAAAAGGAGCAATTAACATGCCTTTACCTCTGTTAGTCCCGGCAGCCCTGACTGCTGCCGAATATGCGGCATCAGCCCTTGCGGGCATATTGGTTGGCGTTGGTGTGGGCCTCGGCGTTACGGAAATGACAAAAGACAAGGATGATGAAAAAGAGCAAGCGGAAGCCCGAACGGATGTGATCAGTACAACAAGGGAAGAATGCAAGGCTTGCCCTGCCATTGAGAAAGTGAGTCCCAGTTGGGAAAGCACCAGTTCATATTCGCAGATTACCCTTGATTATCAACTCCAGATAGCTAAAACCGTTTACAAACCGGACGCAAAACTCATACAAGTATGGGAATGTCTGGGGGTCAGTTTTGATGGCTGGCGACCAAAAGCATGCCTATTTCTGGAATCTAAAGCTAAATATGATCAGTTTTTTAGGAAGGGAAAGCCAATGGAATGGTGGGCGGGAGATAAATCCATGATAAAGCAAGCTAGTAGACAACAAGAAGTATGTACTTCATTGAATAGCATTCCACGCTCCCACTGGCATTTTATGGAACCTATGAGTGCAACTTACTATTCGAAAGAATTCTCTGGGCATCCCAACGTTAAAGTATTTCACACCCCTTTAATTGGATAGACGAGGTAATAAATGGCTATTTTATCACTGGAAATAGAACTGTATTTTGACTGGAAAGAATCGTTGACTCCACAAATGGCACTCACTGATTTGTATAAAATAACGCAACAGATTGATCTATTCTTTGGACATCACAAGATTTGGTTTCTTCCCGGACACTCCCGTAAGCAGGCATTAGAACACACTGCCTTTGATGAACAAGGGGCAACGAAAAAGGTAATAGAGGCATTTGAGAATGACTATAAGGAAATACCACCTTTTATTGTCCAGAAAATCTGGGATGGTGAAAATGATGATCTTGCCTGTTCTATATCCTACAGAAACTACCGTAGTGACAGGTTAGGACAAACTAAGGTAAGAATAGATCTTAATATTGACGAAAAAGAGTTTCAGTTTTCACGGTTGATTGATTTTATTACTTTTTTAGTTCTCAGTCGTAATGCTCCCTACATTATGGTAGAAACTAACGGTTATACCTTGAAGAAAAATCAGGTATTCCCCGACAGGTTAAGTGCTGGGTGGATGATTTATTTACCCTTTGTTATAGATCCCGCATTATTACCAATGGCCGCTGAAATCTTGCCTATTACCAATGATAAAGAACAATTGGGGACATTAATTATCACCAAACAAGGCATTTTTGACGGCGAAAATCAGGATGATATTGATAAAGCCAATGATATTGAAATTCAGTTGTT